>NZ_JBEZFO010000001.1:747812-756224 GCF_040649495.1 Micromonospora sp. NPDC048947 | reverse complement strand
GTGGGCTCGTCGTGTGCCGAGCCCACCCGCCCCCGGTGTCGTCCGATGGTCAGCGTTGCAGGGTCAGCAGACCCGGCCGGTACGGCAGGAGGCCGTAGTCGCCGCCGGAGCTGGGGGAACGACCCTGGTAGAGCAGTTGCAGGTTGCAGGCGTTGACGGTCATCGTCTGGTCCGCGTTGGTGCGCAGCAGCTCACCGTGGCTGATGTCGTTGGTCCAGGTCGCGCCGCTGTTGGCCTTGCCCGCGAACGGGTTGCTCTCGGACGTGGCCTGCGGCGTCCACGAACCACCCAGACTGGTGGCCGTGAACGAGCGGAAGTAACGCCCGTTCGCGCCGATCGCTTCGACGATCATGAGGTACTTGTTCAGGCCCTGGAGCTTGTAGACCTGAACGGCCTCGAACAGGTTGTTCGTCGTGTCGGTCATGATCGTCGTGTAGTTGGAGCCGAAGCTGCCCGGGAAGTTCCCGATCGGCATGCTCGCCCGGTAGATCCGACCGTTGTCGCCGGCGAAGAACAGGTACATGTTCTGGTCATCGCCGATGATCGCCTGGTCGATCGGGCCGGTCGAGGAGTTGGAGATGCTGCCGGTGAACAGCGTCTGGGCCGACGACCACCCGTTCGGGTTGGTCGGGTCACTCGAGGTCCGGTACGAGAAGGCCGTGCCGCCCCACTGATAGGCCAGGACCCAGATGTTGCGCGGGGCGAAGTAGAACAGCGACGGCGCGACGGTCGCCGAGTTCATCGCGTTCTGGCTGGCCGAGCCCATCTGCGAGTAGTTGCTGAAGAGACCGAAGTTCATCGAGCCCCACGTGGTGCCGGTGTCGTGCGTGGTGGCGTAGACGAGCTGCTGGCCGTTGTACGGGGCGACGGTGAAGTCCTTCAACGACACCCACCCCGACCTCGGCTGCGCCAGCGCGCCGGTCGACGACCAGCGGTACGACGAGGGAAGGTCACACGTGTCGCCGGTCGGCGGGGGCGTGGTGGGCGTCGGCGTGGGCGTCTGGGTGCCGCCGCCCGAGGTGGCGAGCCGGAACTGCTGGTTGGTTTGTCCGTGGCAGTCGTAGAGCTGGATCTGGGCGCCGTTGGCGGTGCTCCAGGCGTCCAGGCATCGTCCGGACTGGACGTTGCTGATGGTGCCGTTGGAGTTGACGTTCCACTGTTGGTTGGTCTGGCTGTGGCAGCTGTAGATCTGCACTGCCGCGCCGTTGCCGGTGCCGGCCGCGTCGAGGCACATGCTGCCGTACACCTGTAGTTGTTTGCCCGAGGTGTAGGTCCAGGCCTGGTTGGTCTGCTTGTTGCAGTCGTAGAGCTGGACCCGGGTGCCGTTGGTGGTCGAGGCGTTGGGTACGTCGATACACCTGCCAGATTGGGCGCCGACGATCTCACTGGCGGAGCCCGGCGGGACGGTGGGAGTCGGACCCGGCGTGGTGGGCGTGGGGGTGGTCCCGGGGCCCGCGCTGTTCAGCGCCTCAAGGGTGGCAGTGTAGGCGGCCTTCTTGTTGCCGTTGCACTCGAAGAGCAGCGGAGTGCCGCTCGAGCGCCACGAGTCGCAGTCGCGCACACCCCACACGGTGAGCCCGTTGCAGCGAGCCACGGCCAGGCAGTCGTTGACCACGCTGCGGTAGGTGTTGGCCTGCGTCGTGCCGGAGCCCTCGATGTCCAGTTCGGTGATCTGCACGTCCACCCCGAGGGCGGCGAAGCTGGACAGCGTCGTGCGGTAGTTGCTGTTGTACGGCGAGTTGGCGTTGAAGTGCGACTGGAAGCCAACGCAGTCGATCGGCACGCCACGGGACTTGAAGTCGCGCACCATGTTGTACACGGCCTGGGTCTTGGCCCAGGTCCAGTTGTCGGTGTTGTAGTCGTTGTAGCAGAGCTTCGCGTCCGGGTCCGCCGCGTCGGCGGCGCGGAACGCCGCCTCGATCCAGTCGTTGCCGGTGCGCTGCAGGTTCGAGTTACGACGGGCGCCGCTGTTGCCGTCCTCGAACGCCTCGTTCACCACGTCCCACGAGTAGATCTTGCCCTTGTAGTAGCCGGCGACCCGGTTGATGTGGTTGAGCATCGCGTTGCGCAGCGCGGTGCCCTCCATGCTCTGCATCCAGCCCGGCTGCTGCGAGTACCAGGCCAGGGTGTGCCCCCGGACCTTCCAACCCCGGGAGATGGCGTGGTTGACGATCCGGTCCGCGTTGCCGAAGGTGAAGTTGTTCTGCTGCGGCTCGGTCGCGTCGATCTTCATTTCGTTCTCGGGCGTGACAGCGTTGAACTCGCGGTTCAGGATCGTCGTGTAGGCGCTGTCGCCGAGCTTGTTCGCGGCGACGGCGGCACCGAAGTACCTGCCGGACTGGGCCGCCGCGGCACCGAGGGTCGTTTCGGCGGCCTGGGCCAGGTTGGGCAGCAGCGACACGATCAGGGCCAGAATTATCGCGGCCATTCCGGAAAGAGTGAGTGTTCGTAGTCGGGTGCGCCCGAGGGGACGGGTCCGGGAAACCATGCTGATCCTCCAGTGGTGGGGTAGGGGATTCCTGTCGCTGTTCCATTGGGAGGCCCCGCTCGGATGGCGGCGGCCGCGATGGTGAGTGCGCCCGAGCGGGGGCGGGACTCATGTCAGGCGTCCGCCCGGATGCGAGTCGGCTCGGGCTACCTGGCCAGCGGATATAGGGGTGGTGACAGGCAGGCCCGGTCGCCCGTGGGGGAGTGGTTGCGGGCGCTGGGCTCGTTCGGTGGTGGACGTGGTCACCTGGTAGGTGGGTGGGCCCGACGGTCGCGTGGAGCGCCTCCAGTGCTAACGGATCTTGTTAACGTTCACACTTGTCGATGGCTCCCAGGCTGGCAGAAAATTCCAGAGTTTTCAACCGGTAGTTTCGGGCCTGTTACGGATCAGGGCGGAAGGATTGGAGCCTTGCCGCACCGTGGCTGGTCGACGCGCGTTACGCGGTGGTGCCTGGCCTCGCGCCGTTGCCTGCGCGGACGGCGCTGTGGGACTGGCGGAAGGCGCTGTTCCAGGCGGTCGCCGGCCTGGTGGTGTTCCGTGGCGCGTAACGCCCGGAACATTTCGCGTGCGCCCAGCGCCTCGTGGTAGGCCGCGGCGTCGAGCGCGAGTCGACGAAACGTCGGGTCTACGGCTGCTCGTCGGCCTCGGGGGTGAGCTGCCGCATCAGCACCGCGAACCCTTGCCCCGACTCCACAAAACCCAGTTTCCGGTAGAGCGCCAGAGCGGGGTGGTTGCTGTCGGTGACCTTGAGTCGTAGGTGTGTGATGCCGGCTGAGTGCGCACGGTGCAGGACCCGCGAGATCATCGCCGTGGCCACGCCACTGCGGCGCCAGGCTGCTCGGGTGCCCAGGCAGTGCAGAAGCGCTGTCGGCGTGTCAGTGCTGCCGTCGGCGAGCGCGAAGAGGAAGCCAGCCACCGGGTTGTCGCTTCGGTCGGCCTCGGCGAGCACCAGACAGGAGAGGTCGGGCAGGAACCGCGGATGTCCGGTCGCGTGCTGGGGCCAGGTGCGCTGGTCTGGTCGAACCGCTGCCGGGCTGTCGGCGTAGGCCTCATTGTGGGCCAGCCGGGCCGGTTCGTCGTAGCGCTCCTCGACAGGTGTCAGCACCAGGCCGGGCGGCAGCGCGGGAGCCGGCGGCTCGTCAGGCACCGCCAGGACGAGGTCCCGTTCGTGCCGGACCAGCGCGAAGCCGCCACCGATCAGCAGCTCGCGGCCAGCCCGATCGTTTTCGGCACACCGGATGCCGAGGACGGCCTGTGCTGATCCTCGGTTGTCGCGTAACTGCTTCGCCTGGTCGATGAGCCAGTGGTGCAGCTCTGCGCGGACGTCGTCCGCGATGTCGGGATGGAACACGTTGGTCAGGCGAATGCGGAGCACGTCGTCCGCTGTTCCCATGTCGGCGACCTCGCCGTATGCGGCGACGCTGCCGGTCTCATCGCGGCCAACTCGGGTGCGTCCGGCACTGTCCAGCCCGAGAGTGGCCAGTCGATTCCGGACGTCCTCAGCGCGCTGCTCCATGCCGACGGGGGCGACCGCCTCGGCGCGCTGGAAGAGCGCCGCCAGCGCTGCTGCCTCGGCTGATGTGGCGCGACTCCAACCTGCGATCCTCATCGATGGTCATCCTAATGGAACTGGTTCGATGAAGGGACCCCAGCACCCTAACCTCCTAGGACGCTCTACGGGTTGTGTCCCAACCGACGGGGTCACCCGTGCGACAGGGGCCGTGCGCCAGCCAGCAGCTTCAGCGGATCGTGACGCTACGGAGGGGGCAGCACACGTACTGAAAACACCACGTTCCGCGGACGTGAATGATTGAAAATTCGCGCCAAAACTCGGTAACCAAATCGGCTGGCCAACCCGTCAGGTCAATGACGGATCGCCACTGCGGGCGGTCGGCCGAGGAGGAACAAGGGACATGGGCGATGTGCGTGGGCGTTTCACTGACGAACTGGCCCAACATCCCGCCCCGCCACTGGGTGACCTGGTCCAACAGTCGGTGGTGCAGGGCCGCCGACTTCGTCACCGACGCCGCCTGGCGCAGTTCGGCGCCGGCGGATCGGCGTTGGCGATGCTGCTCGTGATCGGCCTGGCCGCCGGGCCGCTCGGCGTCGGTGCGGATGACGCCGGTCAGCCCGCAGGGCCGAACCTGGGTCTGCCGGGCGGGTCGGTCGACACCACCTCGCCGTCCCCGGCCGCGCCCTCGGCTGGCGCCCCGGTCCGGTTCGAGGAGGGCGCCGACGAAGAACCGGGAGGGCTGGTCCCGCCGACTCCCTCGACCACCGTGATCGACACCGTGAGGATGGGGGCGGGGCCGGACGGGGAGCTGCTGACCACCACGCCGCAGGGCGCCTTGGACCTGCTGACCCGGCTGCTGCCCCAGGGGAAGACCGGCGGCTATGCAAGTCTGCCGAGCCGCGGGACAGGCTCCGGCATGCCGTACGTCCAGCTCAACCTGGACCGAGGCGATGGAGCGGGAATGGTGGGGCTCTCCATCTACCGGGACCGCCTCGGCGGCGACCCTGTCCCCGGGACGGTGGAGCTGACCGAAGTACCCGGCAACTGCCTGGAGAGCCAGACGGTCACCGTGCACCACAGCGGTGGCCTCCAGGTCGATCTCATGATCGCGAGCTGTCTGGCCTGGGACCCCAAGGGAACCTCGCCGGCATCGCCCGTCCTCTCCGTGAAGGAGGCGACCGCGATCGCCGCCAACCCGATGTGGGGGACGAAACTGCCGGCCGAGTACGTCCGCAACGGTGCCAAGAGGTTCCCGAAACTGGCCCGGTCGAATGGCTGACGAGGACTTCGTGGAGTTCGCGCAGGCGGCCGCCGGCCGGTTGCGCGACGCGGCGTTCCTGATGTGCCGCGACTGGCATCTCGCCCAGGACCTCACCCAGACGACGCTGGCCAAGGTGTACGCCAACTGGAGGCGGGTCCGCCGGGCCGACGACCCCCACGCGTACGCCCGCAAGGTACTGCTGCGCTGCATGATCGACCAGCAGCGGCGTCGCTCCAGCCGCGAGCTGGCGATGTCGGCGCCGCCGGAGCGGAGCGAGGAACATCCGGCCGAGCTGCGCATGACGTTGCTGGACGCGGTCGCCACCCTGCCGTTGCGGGACCGGGCGATCATCGTCCTGCGCTACTGGGACGACCTGAGCGTGGAGACAACCGCCGAGGTTGTGGGCGTCTCCACAGCCGTCGTCAAGAGCCAGAGCATGCGCTCCCTCAACCGCCTGCGTGAGTTGCTCGGCGCGACCCGTTCCGAGCTGTTCGCCGAGGAACGCCATTGACCGGTTCCGTCCGCCGCCGGGGTGTGGCGGGTCCCGATGGTGTCGGAGCGGCGGCCGGCAACCGCAGCGTCGGTGCTGCGGCGGCGACGAACGTGCCGCCAGGCGTCGTCGCCTGAAGCGCCACCTGCGGTGGCAAGTACCTGTGTTTGGGGAGGTTTTCGGTGTCCGTATCGAGCAGCAGGACGAGCCGGGGCCGGGTTCGCGGCAGAGGCCGACGTTCGGTCGCGGTTGTGCCTGTGGTCGTGTCGGCGTTGATGGTGATGGCCGCGGGGTGCCATCGGGGTGAGTCCGCTGTCGGCCCCGACGAGCCGCACACCGTGAACGCGGAACGGGGCGATCCGAGCCCGCTGCTGGGGGCGGGCGAGCTGGGAGCGGAGTGGCATGAGGACGACGCGCGAACCGGTCTGGCGTCCTGGCCGTGGGAGCAGGACAGCTGCCCCAACTACCGGAGCAAAGACTACCTGGCCAAGTCGCATCGGCGCGCCGCCGTGGAGCGCTACTACCGGCTGTCTGACGGCTCGTCGCCGGCCCACCACGTCGTGGAGACGTACGAACCTGGTTGGGCCGAGCGGAACGTCGATGACGTCCGTCGGGTCCTTCTGCGGTGCGCGAGCTACCCGGTCCTCGGATCGCATGTCTCGTTCGACGTTGTCGACCCGCATTATCTGGAGGGCACCGGGATGCTCGTTCGAGGTCGTATCGCGCATGCGGACACCCCGAACACCATCACGTACTTCGTGATGGTGAAGCGAGGCGAGACGGTCTCGACGGTCCGCCTGCCCGATCCGGGCAGCCGGGCCGTGGTGGACTCGATCGCGGCGAGGGCGGTGGCCCGCCTTGGCTGAGCGGAAAGGGCGGCAGCTGCCGCGACGCTGGGTCATCTCCGCGGTCACGATGTCGCTGGCCGGCGCTGCGACGGCCGCCTTCGGTGCCACCCGCGACGGCGACGGAGGGGGAGGCGGGCCATCGCTCGGTTCCTCCCCTGCCAGTCCGATCCCCACGACGCCGGCCATCGACTGGATCGGCCAGGCGAGAACGCGCATCACCGCCTACGTGGAGCGGTACGACGGCCACCTGGCGGTCGCGGCTGTGGACCGACTGGGAACGGCTGAGGTGACTGTCGGCGCCAAACGGTTCGAGACCGCCAGCATCGTCAAGGTCAACATCCTCGCGGCTCTGCTGCTGCGCCAGAACCCGCCGGGCAAGGCCCTGGGAAGTGACATCCGGCAGTTGGCCGAGGCCATGATCGTGTCCAGTGACAACGATGCGGCCGTCGCCCTGTG
Organism: Micromonospora sp. NPDC048947; assembly: GCF_040649495.1. Classification (NCBI taxonomy): domain Bacteria; kingdom Bacillati; phylum Actinomycetota; class Actinomycetes; order Micromonosporales; family Micromonosporaceae; genus Micromonospora; species Micromonospora sp. NPDC048947. The sequence continues at coordinate 749,168 of NZ_JBEZFO010000001.1, read as the reverse complement.
GCAGCGGATCGGGGGCTCGCGCGGCCTCAACGCCGCGAACCGCGCGCTCGGTCTGCGCGAGACCAAGCCCAACTCGCACTGGGGACTCACCACCACCACTGTCGCCGACCAGCTTCGCCTGCTGACGGCGGTGACGTCCCAGACGGGACCGCTGACCCCGCAGGACCGTACCTTCATCATGGGCCTGATGAAGAAGGTGATCCCCGAGCAGCGATGGGGGGTTCCCGCCGCGCGGGAGCCGGGCAGTCGTTCCGACTACGTCAAGAACGGCTGGGACACCGCCGATGTCGACGGCGGCCGCTGGCTGGTCAACAGCATCGGACGGATCGTCGAGGCCCGTCATGACTGGCTGATCGCCGTGCTCTCCGACCATCACGTGAGCCGGAAAGAGGGCATCCGCGTCGTCGAGAGGGCCGCCACGTACGTGCTCACGGAGCTGCGCGCCGCCACTGCGCACGACGGGCTGTCGCAGGGGTAGGCCCCGCGTCCGCTGAGGCCGACAGTGGGTCGGTCGACCTGCCGGCCGGGCGCCCGTCATCGTCGGCGACAAACAATTCCCGATCTTGTACCCATCCGTCTGCGGGTCGGCCTCGAATGCCTCATGACAGCAGCAATCGAGTACAAGCATCTGAGGAGTTCGTATGAAGCGGCGCCTGTTTGCCACGGTCGGCGTGATCGCCGTGCTGGCCTTGTCCGCCTGCGGCGGCACTGACGGCGAGGACACGGCCAGCGGCACGCCGAGCACGTCGGCCAGCGCGCCGATGGCCTCCGCCTCGCCGTCGATGATGATGTCGGGTCAGTTCGGCTCGGGCTGTGCGGCCGTGCCGACCGATCCGTCCAACCCGGGAAGTTTCGAGGCGATGGCGAAGGTGCCGGTGGCCACCGCGGCGTCCGGCAACCCACTGTTGTCGACGCTGGTGACGGCGGTGAAGAAGGCCAACCTGGTGGACTCACTCAACGGCGCGCAGGGCGTGACGGTGTTCGCGCCGACAAACGACGCGTTCGCCAAGATCCCGAAGGCGGACCTGGACAAGGTCCTGGCCGACGACGCCATGCTCAAGAAGATCCTCACTTACCACGTCGTGCCGGCCCAGTTGTCCCCGGACACCCTGGCCGGCACCCACAAGACGTTGCAGGGTGACGAGGTCACGGTGACCGGTGGTGGCACGTCGTTCACCGTCAACGGCACCTCGATGGTGGTCTGCGGGAACGTCTCGACGGCCAACGCCACCGTGTACATCGTTGACAGCGTCCTGATGCCCAGGAGCTGAGGGTGTCCACCCCCATCGAGCCCCGGGCGGCGGCAAGCCCGCCCGGGGCCCCCCCCACCAGGACCGCCCCCGGCGGGCAGGGCCA
>NZ_JBEZFO010000001.1:608613-747802 GCF_040649495.1 Micromonospora sp. NPDC048947 | reverse complement strand
ACCACCCCCCTTTATATGTTTTCTGCCGTCTGCGGCCCCGGGGCTTCGTGGCCGCCCCCCCCCCCCCCCCCCGGGGCCCCCCCCCCCCCCCCGGGGGCCGCCCCGAAGCATGACCGCCGCGCGCGGCCTCGTCGTCGGTGTGCTGAGCGCCGGGGTTGCCCTGGGCGTGGCCCACCTCGTGGCGGCACTGGTCGATCCGGCCGCCGACCCGGTGCTGGCAGTCGGCAGTGCCGCCGTGGACCTGGCACCGCAGCCGGTAAAGGCATTCGCTATCCGCGCCTTCGGCGCCAACGACAAGATCGCCCTCCTCGGCGGCGTCTACGCACTGTTGGCCCTGAGCGCGGTCCTGCTCGGCGCGGCGACGTTACGACGACGCCGTTACGGTCTGGCGGGCCTTGCCGCGTTCGCTGCCGTCGGTGTCGCAGCCGCCCTGTCCCGCCCGACGGCCACGCCGGTGGACGTCCTGCCGGTACTGGCGGGCACCGGCATCGGGATGGTCGCGATGCTGGTGGTGGCGCGCGCCGCTCGCACGTCCCCGGTTCCTGACTCGGGTCGGCCGCGGCTGCTCAACCGCCGTCAGTTTCTGGCCACGACGGCGGGGGCAGCGCTCGTCGCCGGCGCCACGGCAACCATCGGCCAGGCTGTCGGTGGCCGCAACGCCGCAGGCGCCCGTTCCCGCGCTGCGGTTCGCATACCGCCGCCGGCGCAACCCGCGCCGCCGCTACCCGGCGGCGTCTCCGCTGGCGTGGACGGGGTGTCGGCGTTCCTCACCCCCAACCGGGACTTCTACCGGGTCGACACCGCCCTCACCGTTCCGCAGGTCGACGTGCAGACCTGGCGGCTGACTCTGGATGGTGCTGTCGACCGGCCCCGTAGCTGGACATTCGACGACCTCCTCGCCCGCGGTGTGGTGGAGCGCGACATCACCCTCAACTGTGTCTCCAACGAGGTCGGCGGCCCCTACATCGGCACCGCCCGCTGGACGGGGATCCCGCTGGCGCCGCTGCTGCGCGAGGCGGGCATCCACGCCGGGCAGAACCAGCTCGTCAGCCGATCCGTGGAGGGCATGACCATCGGCACCCCGCTCGAGGCGATCCTCGACGGCCGCGACGCGCTCCTGGCCGTGGCCATGAACGGTGAACCCCTGCCCCTGGAGCACGGCTTTCCCGTCCGCATGCTCGTCCCCGGTCTCTACGGCTACGTCGGCGCCTGCAAGTGGCTCACCTCAATGCACGTGACCACCTTCGAGGCGTTCGATCCCTACTGGGTGCAGCGCGGGTGGGCCGCCGAGGCGCCCGTCAAGACCGCATCCCGCATCGACACCCCGAAACCCTTCGCCAAACGGCGCGCCGGCCCCGTCATGATCGCCGGTGTCGCCTGGGCGCAACGTCGCGGGATCACCGCCGTCGAGGTGCAGATCGACGACGGGCCGTGGCGGCAGGCCCGCCTCGCCGACGGCCCGTCACCAGACCTGTGGCGGCAGTGGACCTACCGCTGGGACGCCACCTCCGGCAGCCACACCCTCCGGGTACGGGCCACCGATGCCACCGGCGTCGCCCAGACCGACGAACGGGCCGAGCCCTTCCCGGACGGCGCGACCGGCTGGCACAGCACCACAGTCACCATCACCTGACCTGGTGCGTCCGACGGTCACCGTCCGGCCGGAAAGAAATCCGGGCCGGGACCAATCCGGTGCACGGGGGGCGACGAATCCCTCACGACAGCACCTGAGCATCGACGCCGCACCCAGGCGGAGACGGAGATTTGTCGTGAGATTGTCCCGAGCCCTGCTCGCCGTGCCAGCAGCAGCCCTGATCCTCGCCTTTCCGGGCGTCGCGCACGCCGACGAGAGCGTGCAGGTCCAGTTGCAGGACCTCAACGAGACCGGCGCGACCGGTACCGCCACGTTGACCGCCACGAGCGGCGGTGACCTGAAAGTCATGATCCGGTCGAAGGGCATGACGCCGAACTCGCCGCACGCCCAGCACGTGCACGGCGCGGCGAACGGCATGGACTTCCACTGCCCGGACAAGTCCGCCGACGCCAACGGCAACGGCTACGTCAGCACCGAAGAGGGCCTCAAGATGTACGGGGACATCTTCATCTCGCTGACCACCACCGGAGACACCACCAAGGCCAGCGGCCTGGCGGTGGACCGGATGCCGACGGCCGACGCCAAGGGCAACCTCAGTTACGAGCGCACCATCCCCGCCGCGGAACTGCCCAAGGGCACTATCGCGCACCTGAAGGACCTGCACCTCGTGCAGCACGGCATCGACGCCAACAAGAACGGCAAGTACGACATGGAAGCGCTCGGCGAGTCGACGTTCGCCAAGTCCGTCGGCGTCAACGGCATCCCCGCCGAGGCCACCGACCCCGCGACGTGCGGCATGGTCAGCGGCGCGGCCGCCGGCTCCGTACCCGCGGGTGGCGTCGCCACCGGCGACGGCAGCACCTCAGGTGGATCGCCGATGATGATCTACGCAGTGGGTGGCCTCGCGCTGCTCGGTGCCGCCGGTGCGGTGGCTGCGCGACGCCGGCTCGCCGGCGAGCGCTGAGCCGGCGGCGACAGTGCTGGACACCGGTGACACACCAGTGCCGGTCGGCCGTCGCCGGGGGCGCCACGCGCTCCTGGCGGCGGCCGGCATCCTCACCGTGACGGCGGCCCTGACGATCGGTGTCGCAGTCGCCAACCGGGGCGGCGATCCACCCCGACCCGACGCGTCCGCTGCGGCACCGGCCGCGAACGCGTCGCCTGCCCCGGCGACCAGGCCAGGTGAGTTGACCACGGGACCGCTGATGGCCGGCTCACCGCCGACCCGGGTGTCGATCCCGTCGCTGAAGGCCACCGCCGCCATCGTCGCCCTCGGCCTGCAGGCCGACGGCGCGATGCAGGTGCCGGACAGCGCCACCGACGTGGGCTGGTTCACCAAGGCGCCGACGCCCGGCGCTCTCGGCCCGGCCGTGCTGGCCGGGCACGTCAACTGGAAGGGCCGCCGTGGGACGTTCTTCGACCTGGGCAAGCTGTCTGTCGGCGCGGGGATCACCGTCGACCGTCAGGACGGCAGCACCGCGACGTTCACAGTCACCGGTGTGGAGCAGCATCCCAAGGACCGCTTCCCCACCGTCGAGGTGTACGGGGCGACCGACCACGCGGCGTTACGCCTGATCACCTGTGGCGGCGAGTTCGACGACACCACCCAGCACTACCGCGACAATGTCATCGTCTACGCGCGCCTCGCCCACGCTCATCCCGCCTAGACACGAGTGCGGCGGCACACCGAGCCGTCGACAGCACAGGGAGAGGACATGCCGAGAATGAGCGGTGACCCGGAACAGGGGCGGCGGTTGCGAGCGGTGCCGCCGGACACCGCGACCCCGCCGAACGCCGACGAGTTGCTGCCGCGGGTGGCGCGGGGCGACGAGGCGGCATTCGCCACGCTGTACGACGCCGTGGCGGGCAGGGTCCTCGGGCTGGCCCGGCGGGTCGTCCGCGATCCGGCGCAGGCGGAGGAGGTGACGCAGGAGGTGATGGTCGAGGTGTGGCGCACCGCCGGCCGCTTCGACGCCGGCCGGGGCTCCGCCTCGGCGTGGATCCTGACCATGGCGCACCGCCGCGCTGTGGACCGGGTGCGCTCCGAACAGGCCCACACCAACCGTGCCCTGCAGGTCGCCGCGACCGAGACACACGTCCCCTACGACGAGGTGGTCGAGGACGTCACGGCCCGGTTGGAACGGGAGCAGGTCCGCCGGTGCCTGGGCCGGTTGACGCCGGTGCAGCGGGAGTCGGTGACCCTGGCCTACTACGGCGGTCACACCTACCGAGAGGTCGCCGAGAAGTTGCAGACGCCGCTGCCGACGGTGAAGACGCGGATGCGCGACGGACTGATCCGGATGCGCGACTGCCTGGGCATCGAGATGGAGGGACGGGCATGAGCGCCGATGTTCACACCCTCGCTGGTGCGTACGTCCTGGACGCGGTCGACGACGTCGAGCGGGCCGCGTTCGAGCGGCACCTGGCCGAGTGCGAGCCGTGCCGCGTCGAGGTGGCCGAGTTGCGGGAGACCGTCGCCCGCCTCGCCGACGACACCGTCATCGAGGAGACTCCGCCGGGTCTGCGGGAGCGGACCCTCGCCCAGGCGGCCCGGACCCCGCAGCTGCGCCTCGGCGTCGCGGGCGCCGGCGGCAGACGGCAGCCAGGCAGGTGGCGACAGCTCACAGTGGCCGCCGCCGCAGCCGTCCTCGTGGCCGGCGGCGCGAGCGCTGTCACCTGGACCGTCAGCAACGATCGGATCAGCGACGAGCAGGCCAGCAGCGACCAGGCCCGGCAGATCGCCGCCGTTCTGGACGCCCCGGACGCCCGGGTGTTCGAGCGGTCGCTGCCGCCCGGTGGCGCCGCCACTGTGGTGGTCTCCCGTGACCGCGACCGGGGTGTGGTGCTGCTGCGTGACCTGCCCGCGCCCGGTGCCGGGCGGATCTACGAGCTCTGGCTCATCCGGGGCAGCGAGCCCCGCAAGGTGGGACAGCTCGCCGAGGGGGACAGGGGTTTGACCACTGTCATCGGCCCGGTCGGCGAGGCGGGCGTGTTCGGGGTGTCCAACGAGCCCGTCGGTGGTTCCGTTGCCCCCACGCAGATCGTGGGCACTGTCGAGCTGAGCTGAGCTGGGCCGGCCGCCGTCACACCAGCGGCCGGCCCAACCCCGGCCGCTTCCCGAGCCCTGGTGCTTCTGGTCACCCCACCCATCCGGACAGCGGACCGCTCCGAATCATTGGCATGGATGACGAGTTGCTCGCCGGCCGGTACCGCAGGCTCCTGCTGATCGGGGACACCGCGACCCCGGGACCCGTCTGGCTGGCACGCGACGAGCTGCTCGACCGGCACGTCGCGCTCAAACAGATCGCCCTGCCGGGATGGGTGAGCGACGCCGAGCGGTCCCGGTTGCGGGACAGAACGCTCGGGGAGGTACGCGGCCTGGCCGGTCTGGACCATCCGAGCGTGGTCGGGATGTGGGACGTGCTGAGCACCGACGGATATCTGTGGCTCGTGATGGAGCACGTAGCCGCCCGGCCCCTGTCCGAGGTGGTTGCCACCGATGGTCCGCTGGCACCGGTCGAGGTGGCGCGGGTCGGTCTGCACCTGATCTCCGCACTGGGTGCCGCCCACGCGAGGGGAGTGACGCATCGGGAGGTTCGGCCGCAGAACGTGCTGCTCGCCGACGACGGGCGGGTCATGCTCGGCGGATTTGGTCTGTCGCTCCTCGACATCCGGGATCCGGCGACAGTGACCGCGGCGAGCCTGTCGACGGTCCAGTACTCCGCACCGGAGCGTGCCCGCGACGGCAGGTCCACCCCCGCCACCGATCTGTGGGCCCTCGGCGCGACGCTCTACCTGGCAACGGAGGGCCGCCCCCCGTGGACTCGGCAGTCGACACTGGCCATGCTCGCCGCCCTGGCCACCGAGGCGCCGGACCGGATGACCGTCCTGCCACTCGAACCAGCGATCACCGGTCTTCTGCTGCGAAACCCCCGCCAACGCCTCTCCGCGCAGGAGGCCCGCGACCAGTTGGAGCGGGTTGCCGCGGCGACGCCCGTGCCGGCACCGCGAGCGCGCCGCTGGCCTGGTCTGCGCGCCACGTCGCGCCGTCGACCGCCGGCCGGCACGCCGACGGTTCCGGCCGCCGCGGACGCGATCACCACAATGGTCATTCCGGTCCTGGCGCCCCCCACCCGCGATCGGACCGGCTGGGCGTTCGCTGGCGCCGTGGTGGGCCTGCTGGCGGTAGTGGCCGTCGTCGTCACGGCAACCGGAGCCGTGATCGGCGGCTGGCGTGGCCAGGACAGCCTTCCGGCGGCCGAACCGGGCGGCGCGGCCGCCGGCCTGGTGGAGCCGCCCGGGACGGCACCGCCAGCCCACCCTTGCCTGGACGATGCCGCCGCCAGCGAGGCCGAGCCTCTGCAGGCGCTCGGCGCACCGCTGCCGTACGCCCTGCCGAACGGGTGGGCGTGGCACCAGGACCGCGCCGGCTTTCTGCTGGCGGTGCCCGCGGGATGGACCCGGCACACCGAGGGCGCACTGGTCTGCTTCCGTGACCCCGCCGAGGTGCGGGCCATCGCCATCGACCCCGCCGCCACAGCTTCCTCCGTACCGTCGAAGCGGTGGGAGGCCGCGGAGCGAGACGCGCTGACCACCGGGGCGCTGGCCGGCTACCAGAAGATCAGTATTGGGCCGGTCATCCGCCCGGGCGGCGCGGCGGAGTGGGAGTACACCTGCGACCAGGCGGGCGGTGTGCGGCTGCACGCCCGCCGGCTGCTGGTCAACGAGAGCAGGGCCCGCGCTTACAGCCTGTCCTGGATCACTCAGGACAGCCAGTGGCACCAGACCGAACCTCTCCAACGACTGGCCCTCGCGAGCATCCGGCTCGACTGACCCGGCGGTGGCCGGTCACACCGGTCGCCATCGCGGTGGAAACCGGAGAGTGGACCAGTGCGCGAGGGTGCGGATGAGGCCAGGACCGGAACAGCGATCCGGCTCAGGGCGTTGGCGCCCTGAGCCGGATCGATTCTGTAGCTGTCGGTCGTGCCGATCAGGTGACGTTGATGTCGCTGCACCACATGTAGGTCTGGTCCAGGTGCGACGCCCTCCAGAGCACGAACAGGATGTGGTTCCCGCTGCGCGACGGGAGCGAGACGTTGAACGAGATGTTCTGCGCCGGCGCGTAGCGCCCCGTCGTCGTGATCAGGTCGAGGTTGCCCCACCCGAGTTTCTGGGTGGATGGGTTGAACCCCTGCTTGGTGACGTAGACCTGGAAGTAGTCAGCGCCGTGGCTGGCCTGGTCGTACAGCTGGACCGTGAGGTTGCGGCTGACGGTGGTCGTCTTCCACGCCCCGGGCTGGTTGACGCTGTCGTTCCTGGACAGGGCGTTGCTGCACAGCTGCCCGTCCGGGGTACGAGCCTGGTACTGGCCGCCGAGGCCGTCGCGCAGCTGGCTCATCCAGTTCCACATCGTGTCGGGGTTGGCCTGGAACGCCCGCCAACACATGGGGTCCTGCGTCTGCATGGCGGGGTTCATGTGCTGGTTGCCCCAGGTCTTCCAGCACTGATAGGCGCGACTCATCGGGTTGATGATGGTGCCGTGGGCCTGGGCTGCCCCGGTGAAGGGCAGCATGCCGGCCACGATGGCGAACACCATGACGAATGCTCGCAGCGACCGACGGACTGGTGACCGGGATCGTCCGCCGGATCGATCGGACTTGAGTGAACGCACTGTTCATCCTCCGCTCATCGGGACTACAGATCAGAATGGGAACGCTCCCAAACCAACTGTTGCATCTATCGATGTAAATATCAACCGTTATCTATCTATGGTCGGATGTGGATCGAGCTGACCGGGCTGTCCGCAGCCGCCCCGGTTCGGATCAGGGTGGAGCGATGACCACGCCACCGGCTGCCCGGCATGGTCACAGGCCGGCTGCGGCGTCGTATCGGCGGCGCTGGTCGGCCATCTCCGACTCGGACAGCGCCTCCTTGAGCGCCAGATCCGCGTACTTGGGCGGGAGCATCTGCCGCACCCGGTCGGTGAACATGACCTCGGCGGTCGCCTCGACCACCTGGATGCCCGGAGGCTCGGTGGACATGTCCATGATCACGGGACCGGCCAGTTTGACCGCCACGTCCCAGGGGCGCTTCTGTTCGGCCACCCCGCAGAGGTGGAAGCCGTAGACCGTCTGCACGTCGGCGAGCGCGGTGGCCTCGGTCGGCTCGTAGCCGTAGACGCGGACCCCGCAGATCACCGCCGGCTTCGCCGTGCTGGCCGCCTGCTGGGCCCCGTGTCCGGCGTGGTTGTGCTGCCCCGGGTCCGCCTGTTCGAGCGTGGTACGCATCCGGGCGATGATCTGCGACTGCAGATCCGCCGGCTTCGCCTCCGGGCCGGCCCGGTTGACCAGTACGACAGTGCCGGCCGACACCACCAGCAAAATCACCGCTACCCACACGAAGCGGTTCCGGTACCAACCCGCGAAAGTCTCTCGGGAAATCATTGTTGCTTCTCACCTCGTCGCCGGTTCTGGTGCTGGCAGGCCGAATCGGACGCCCCCGGCGGGTCAGGCGTCGAGCGCGTCAGCCGTCGGGGACACGTGCCGGGGGTTACCTACGGCGGGCGAGAATGATTGCCCGGCAAGGTGCCCGCCGTCGTAGAGATGGCCCGGCGATCCGCCAGGCGCGCGTCCGCCAAGGCGGCGCGCTGCCGGCGCTGCGATGCTCCCGTGCTGGCCGTTCCCAGCGCGGTTGCCCCCGCGCTGCGGCGATATGAGCCATTCCAGCACGTCTGGATCGGCTTTGGCAACATCGACGGGCATCAGCGTGAATTCGGGCCGGTCACCCGCTCCAGTGGTTGAGGATCACCGCCCCCGCAATGCCGCCTCTGTGGCCGCGACGAAGCCATCGGGGTTGTCCAGCATGATGTTGTGGCCAGCCTCTGGTACGGCGACCACCCGCACGCCGGCATCGGTCAGGGCGCGCGCGCCTCTCGGCTCGTTGTCGGCCGGATGGAGGTATGTGCGCGGTACGGGCAGGTCGACCAGCAGCTCACGCATGGTGGGGGTGGTGGCGCGGCCGAGGTGGACCGCAGTGCGGTAAAGCGCCTCTGGGCCGGTGAGCCGCATCGTCGCCGCCCAGGCCGGGCCGACCCGGGTGAGGGTCTCGGACCGGCCGCCGCCGTGGACGAACTGCTCCTCCGTGTAGCGGGCGCCGATGCCCTCGCCCGGCGGCTGCGGGTCGAGGGTGGCGTCGACGAGGACCAGTGCGGAGACAAGGTGCGGATGGCGCGACGCCAGGACGATGGCGACGGCGCCGCCCATGCTGTGTGCGATCACCTGCGCGGCGCTGACCTTGGCTGCTGTCAACGCGGTAGCGAGGAGGTCGGCGTGCTCCTCAAGGGTGTACGAGGCGTCGACCGGCCGGTCGCTGATGCCGTGCCCGAGCAGATCCATCAGCAGGCTGCGTCGTCCGGCGAGGGTGGGGTTCGTGGCCACCGCCGCGTAGTACGCCGGTGAGGAGGCGCCGAGCCCGTGCAGGTAGACCCGAGTGGGTTCGGTGCCGGGGAGTTCCACCCAGCGGATCGTCGTGCCATCTGGTCGAACCTGGGCGCCGCGCATCACATACCTCCTGACCCATACCTCGTGTTCGAGGTATCTCTTGGCCGAGGTAAGCTAACACGGTGTTGGAGTTCGCGATAATGGGCTTCCTGGCCGACGCCCCGCTGCACGGCTACGAGCTGCGCAGGCGCGTGGCCGCACTCACCGGCCACGTCCGGCCGATCGCGGACGGGACGCTGTATCCGACGATCAAACGCATGGAACGTGCGGGCCTGCTGCGCCGTGACGTGCAGGCTGGACAGATGGCGGCACCACGGCACGTGCTGACCCTGAGCCCGGCCGGCCAGGCGGAGTTGCTGCGTCAGCTCCGCGCACCCGACGAGCTGTTCATCACCGACGAGAACCGCTGGTTCACGCTGCTGGCCTTCCTGCGCCACCTCGACGACCCGGCGGCCCAGGGGGCCGTGCTGCGCCGGCGGCTGACTTTCCTCACCCAGCCGGCGAGCTTCTTCTGGGACGGCGACCGGCCACTACGCGCCAACGACTTCCCCGACGATCCCTTTCGCCGAGGACTGTTCCGCATCGCCACCGCCACCAGCCGCACGGAGATCGCCTGGCTGCGGGAAATGTTGACATCGCTCGCCCGATGACCACCGTCATCGGGGTCTTGCCAGCGGCATCCGAACGGATCGGCGGCGGGCGCAGCGGGGATCGGGATATGGTCCGGGGCACCCGATTTGCCGTGCTTAAGGGGAAACATGAGTCGCTTGCCGTACGTGAATCTGGCCGAGGCCCCGGCTCCGGTCCGCAAGGCGCTGCAGGCCGCGCTTCCCCTGAGCTTCTTCCGCGTCATGGCCCACGCCGAGACGGCGTTTCCGGAGTGGATGCGCTGGGGCGGCACGCTGCTCACGGACCTGGCCCTCGACCCACTGCTCCGCGAAATCGCGATCCTGCGAGTTGCCCAGTTGAGCGACGTGCCATACGAGTGGGCTCAGCACGAGCCCATCGCCCGCTCCGTCGGCGTCACGGACGAGATGATCCACGCGCTCGGGCGCGACCAGATCGGCGACGACTGCTTCACGTCAGACCAGCGGATCGTCCTGCGTTTCACGACCGACGTCGTCCGCGACGTCCGCCCGCCCGACGACACCACCGCCGCACTGATCGGGCTGCTGTCCCCGCGTGAGGTGGTTGAACTCCTGATGGTGATCGGGCAGTACATGATGATCGCCCGGATCGCGGCGGTAACGGACCTGGAAGTCGACAAGCCGATGGGCGCCGCCGTTTACGGTGCGCGGCCCTGACTAATGTCATGAGTACCTGTGCGCCCCGCATCGAAGGTGATGACTAAGCGCACTGGAGCCCACCACGTCCCGTCGATGAGACTCGATTCAACGCCGGAACAGCCGGCCGAGTTCGAGGGGCGGCGAGACGGTGGACGAACGCTACGACAGCTACTGCGCCGCGGATCGGCTGTTCTACGACTCGCTCGGCAGCGCCGTCGCCCAGCCCGTCTTCCCGGCCGCCGAACGGCCGACGCCGACCGGCTGGCGCCGCGAGCCCCTCGACGACTGGCTGATCTACGGCCCCGACGGCGGTTCGCTGCCGCAGCAGGGCTGGAAGATCCACGTTTCGGCCGGTCTGGCGAACGCCGAGCGGGTGCTGGACGCGGTCTGGAACTACTGCGTCCCCCGCAGCCTGTCCTTCAAGTTCCTGCGCGGGCCGCGCACGCTGCTGCTGCGCAATTCCAAGTACGCCGCCCGGGCCGCCAGCGGCAAGTTCATCACTGTCTATCCGCGCGACGACGCGGAGCTGGAGCTGGCCTGCAAGGAGCTCGACGAACTGCTCACCGGCGAGACCGGGCCGTACATCCTCAGTGATCTGCGCTACGGCACCGGCCCGGTCTACGTGCGCTACGGAGGCTTCGCCGCCCGCTACTGCCACTCAGCCGACGGCCAGGTGGTTCCGGCGATCGAGGACGACTCCGGCACGCTGGTGCCGGACCGCCGGGAGCCCGTCTTCCACGTGCCGTCCTGGGTCACCCTGCCCGACTTCCTCGGCCCGCACCTGGCCGCCCGCAACGACACCAGCACCAACGAGGTGCCGTACCGGATCGAGCGGGTGATCCACTTCTCGAACGGCGGCGGCCTGTACGTGGGCAGGGACCTGCGTACCGACACCGAGGTGGTGCTGAAGGAGGCCCGACCGCACGCCGGCCTGGACGCCGACGGCACCGACGCCGTCGCCCGGCTGGCCCGCGAGGCGCAGGCCCTACGGCAACTCGCCGACCTTCCGCAGGTGCCCCGGGTACACGACGAGTTCGCCCTCGGCGAGCACCGGTTCCTCGCGCTCGAGTTCATCGAGGGCCGACCGCTGAACAAGGTGCTTGTCGACAGGTACCCGCTGATCGACGCCGACGCGACAGACGACGACCGGGCGGCGTACGCCCAGTGGGCCCGCCAGACCTACGAACAGGTCGAATCCGTCGTGACGGCGATCCACGAGCGCGGCCTGGTCTACGGGGACCTGCACCTGTTCAACATCATGATCCGGCCGGACGACCGGGTCGCCCTGGTGGACTTCGAGGTGGCCGCCCCGATCGCCGGGCACCGCCGACCCGGGCTGCGCAACCAGGGCTTCGCGGCACCGAGGGACCGCAGCGGGCCGGCGGTCGACCGGTACGCCCTGGCGTGCCTGCGGCTGGCACTGTTCCTGCCACTGACCCAGCTGGTCCGGCTCGCCCCGGCGAAGGTCACTCACCTGGCCGACATCATCGCCGCGAACTTCCCGGTGCCGAGGTCCTTCCTCGATCCGGCGGTCGAGGAGATCACCGGTGAGCCGCGCGTCGCCGCGAACCCGCAAAGGGCTCTCGGCGCGGATGACTGGCGCACCACGCGGGACCGACTGACGACGGCGATCGTGGCCAGCGCCACCCCCGAGCGCGACGACCGGCTCTTTCCCGGTGACATCGAGCAGTTCCGCAGCGGCGGTCTCAACCTCGCCCACGGGGCGGCGGGAGTGCTGTACGCGCTCGACAAGAGCGGCGCCGGACGGTGGCCCGAGCACGAGGACTGGCTGGTGCGGCGGGCGACAGCGCCCCCGTCCGGCACCCGCTGCGGCTTCTACGACGGGCTACACGGTGTCGCGTACGCACTCGAGCACCTCGGACGCCGGCAGGACGCGCTGGACGTTCTCGACATCTGCCTGCGGGAACCCCTGGACGGGCTCGACCACAGCCTGGCCAGCGGACTGTCCGGGATCGCGCTCAACCTGGCCGAGCTGGCCGCACGCACCGGGGAGGTGTCGCTGCGCGAGGCCGCGTGGCGGGCCGCCGAGCGGGTGATCGGGCAGCTCGCCGACGACCCGGGCCCGGACGTCAGCGGCGGACGTAACCCGTACGCCGGGCTGTTGCGCGGCCGGACCGGACCGGCGCTGATGCTGTTGCGGCTCTACGAGCTCAGCGGCGACGCCGAACTGTTGGGGCACACCGCGACGGCGCTGCGTCAGGATCTGCGCCGGTGTGTGCTGCGTCCGGACGGTGCCCTGGAGGTCAATGAGGGCTGGCGCACCATGCCCTATCTGGCCCACGGCAGTGTCGGTATCGGGTTGGTCCTCGACCAGTACCTGCGCCACCGGGCCGACGAACGGTTCGCCGAGGCGAGCGCGGGGGTCCGCCGCGCGGCGCGCTCACCGTTCTACGCACAGTCCGGGCTCTTCACCGGCCGGGCCGGCATCATCGCCTACCTCGCCGCCTCGACCGACGACGCCGACCGCAGCGAACTCCGCGCGCAGGTGGACCGGCTGGCCTGGCACGCGCTGCCGTACCGGGAGGGGACCGCATTCCCCGGTGAGCAGTTGCTGCGGCTCTCCATGGACTTCGGCACCGGCACCGCCGGCGTGCTGTACGCGCTGGCCAGCGCGCAGCACGACCAGCCGCCGGCGCTGCCCTTCCTCGCGCCCCTGCCGGGCGCGAACAGACTCCCCCGCGACAGCGGGGGCGACCAGTTCGGCGAACGGATGGAAGGGAGGTGAACGACATGGCACTTCTGGACCTCCAGGGCCTGGAGATGGCTCCGGCCGACCGCACCGGTGGCGGTAGCCGGGCGAGCCTGCTGCTCTGCGGCGACAGCTCGCTCTCCGTCACGACCTGCAACTGATCCACGCACACGTGGGGCCCTGGGTGGGTAGACGTGCCCACCCAGGGCAACCGCGTACCAACGGGAGGACCGATGCCGACGTTCGCCGTGGGTGACAGGCTGCTGCGGCAGACGGTCCTGGCGGGCGGCGGCTGGACCGCCGGACTCGCAGCGGTCGCGTTGCTCGGCGCGGCCGCCGAACTGTTGCTACCCGCGGCCCTCGGCCGCGCCGTCGACGCCGCCCTCGCCGGCGGCTCCGGCTGGTGGGCGGTGTCCGCCTGCGCCCTTGTCGTCGTCCTCATCTGCGTCGACACCCTGACGGACCTGGCCAGCGGGTTCGGCGCGGCGCGTGCCACCGCCGGACTGCGCCGGCGCCTACTGCGTCACCTGTTCGCCATGGACGTCCGCGCCACCCGCCGGCACCCGGTGGGTGATCTCGTCGGCCGGTTGGTCGGCCAGGCTGCCGACGCGGGACAGGCCGGCAACGCCACGGTCCTGACCATCGTGGCGGTGCTTCCGCCGCTCGGCAGCGTCGTCGCGCTCACCATCATGGAACCGGTCCTCGGGGTCACCCTGCTCGCCGGTCTCGGCCTGCTCGCCGTCCTCATGCGCGCCTTCGTGGCCGACGCCTCGGCCGCGACCGCCGGCTACCAACGGGTGCTCGGCAGCATCGCCGGCCGACTGCTGGAGTCGTTGACCGGTGCCCGGACCATCGCCGCCGCCGGCACCATCCGTCGCGAGGAGGATCGGGTGCTGGCGGCCCTACCGGAGCTGGACCGGCACGGCCGGCGTACCTGGGCACTGCTGGCCCGGGCGAGTGCGCGCACCTCGGCCGTGGCGCCGCTGCTGAACCTGAGCGTCATCGCGGTCGGCGGGTACGCCTTGACCGCAGGCTGGCTCACACCGGGTGAACTGGTTGCGGCAGTCCGGTACGCGGCAATGGGCGCCGGGCTCGGTGCAGTGCTCGCCACCCTGAACCACCTAGTCCGCAGCCGCGCGGGAGCACACCGGGTCGCCGAGGTGCTGACGCAGCCCGCCGCACCGGCAGGTGATCGGCCCCTTCCACCCGGCGGCGGCGCCCTGCGACTGCGCGGGGTGTGCGTGTACGCCGACGACGGCCGGCCCATCCTGGACGGCGTCGACCTGGACGTGCCGGCCGGCGCCACAGTGGCCGTCGTCGGAGCGTCCGGTGCCGGCAAGTCGACGGTGGCGGCCGTGGCGGGACGGTTGTACGACCCCGACAGCGGTGACGTGCGACTGGACGGGGTGCCGCTGCGGGACCTCGAGGCGGTGGCGCTGCGCCGGGCCGTCGGCTACGCCTTCGACCGGCCGGTGCTGATCGGCGCCACCGTCCACGACGCGATCGGCCTGGCACTGCCTGTCGACTCGGCGGCGCCGCCGGCCGATCGAAGCCCGGCCACACCGGCCGTTCTGCGGGCGGCCCGGATGGCGGCGGTCGCCGACGTGATCGACCGGCTGCCCGGCGGTTACCGCACCCCGCTGGTGGACACACCGCTCTCCGGGGGCGAGACCCAACGCCTCGGCCTGGCCCGCGCGTTCGCCGCCGAACGGCTGCTCATCCTGGACGACGCGACGTCCAGCCTCGACACCGCCACCGAACATCGGATCACCGAGGCGGTTCTCGGGCACGCCGGGGGGCGTACCCGACTGGTGGTCACCCACCGGAGCGCGGCGGCCGCGGCGGCCGATCTCGTCGCCTGGCTGGACGGCGGCCGGGTGCGCGGCCTGGCGCCGCACCGGCACCTGTGGGCCGACCCGGATTACCGTGCCGTCTTCCAGCCGGCCGGCGGTGGGTCGTGAGCCGTGCCGGCGTACGCCGGGTGACCTGGCGGGCGCTGCGGGCCCGGCGGCGTGAGCTCGCCGGGCTCGGCGGCTGGTCGCTTGTCGAGTCGCTGCCCGCGCTGCTCGCCGGCTACCTGGTGGCCCGTGCCGTCGACGAGGGCTTTCTGGCCGGACGTCTCCTCAACGGCCTGGCCTGGTTGGGGGTCCTCGCGGTGGCCGTACTGGTCGGCGCGGCGGCCACCGGTCGGACGTACCGGAGCCTCGGCGCCGTGGTCGAGCCGTTCCGCGACGAGGTGGCCGCTCAGGTGATCAGGGGCGCGTTACGTGACGCCACCACTGCGGGTGGCCGTCCCGACAGCGCCGCCGTGACCCGGCTGACCCATCAGATGGAGATCATCCGCGACACCTTCGCCGGTCTGCTGATGGTGACCCGCGGGTTCCTCTTCTCCGCTGGCGCGGCAGTGCTCGGCCTGCTCGCCCTGGCGCCGGTGGTGGCGGCGCTGGCGGTCGCGCCGCTGGTCGCCGGTCTGGTCGTGTTTCTCGCCGCGCTGCCGGCGATGGTCACGCACCAGCGCGCCTACGTCCGGGCCGGTGAACAGCTCGGCCAGTCGTCGGCGACCGCGCTGGCCGGTCACCGCGACGTGCTGGCGTGCGGCGCACAGACACGCGTGACGGCGGAGGTGGCACGGTGGGTGTCGGAGCAGGCCGCCGCCGAACGCATGCTCGCCCGGATGGCGGCGATCCGCAGCCTCAGCCTCGGCATCGGCGGCTGGCTGCCACTGCTAGTGCTGATGGTGACCGCCCCGTGGCTGGTCGAGCGTGGTCTCACCGCCGGCGCGGTGCTGGGGGCGCTGATCTACGTCTCCACCGGGCTGCAGCCCGCGCTGCACACATTGGTGCAGGGCCTCGGCGGCGGCGGGCTCCGTTACGCGGTGACCCTGGAGAACATCCTGCGCACCTGTCCGGTCTCCGACGACCAGCGCCCGCCAGCCCTCGCCGCCGGGACGCCCCACCGTCGACCACCCGCCGGTCCGGCCGATCGTCCACCAGCTATCGAGGTACGGGGACTGACCTTCGGCTACGGCCCGCGCGCCCGGCCCGTCCTGCAGAACTTCTCGCTGACGCTGAACGACCGGGACCATCTCGCCGTGGTGGGCCCGAGCGGTGCGGGCAAGTCCACACTGGCCGCCCTGATGGCCGGTCTGGTGCCGCCGCAGGCAGGCACGGTCCACCTGGCCGGCATGCCGGTCGCCGAGGCTGAGCCGGCCGTTCTCGCCCGGATGCGAGTGCTGGTGCCCCAGGAGGCGTACGTCTTCACCGGCAGTCTCGCCGACAACCTCCGCTACCTCCGGCCGGACGCCGACGATGACACGCTGGAGGTCGCCCTGGACGCGCTCGGTGCGCGTCCCCTGGCGACCCGCCTGGGCGGCCTGGGCGCGCCGGTCGCGCCGGCCCTGCTCTCCGCCGGCGAGCGGCAGCTCATCGCGGCGGTCCGGGCCTGGCTGGCACCCGCCCCGTTGGTGGTCCTCGACGAGGCGACCTGTCACCTGGACCCGGTGCTGGAAGCGACGGTCGAGGCCGCCTTCGCCCGGCGGCCCGGCAGCCTGGTGGTGATCGCGCACCGGATCAGTTCCGCGCTGCGGGCCGGTCGGGTGCTGGTCCTTGACGGCGACGAGCCCGTGGTGGGGACGCACGAACAGTTGTTGGCCCGCTCGGCCACCTACCGGGCGCTCGTCGGCTGCTGGGACGACTCGATGGTGCCGTCCCCGGCGGCGTCGACGCGGCGAGGCTGACCCTGCGGCCGCGCCGACGGCGCCGGTCAGATCCAGCCCGCCTCGCCGGCCATCCGCACGGCCTCCACCCGGGTACGCGCGCCCACCTTGCGGGCGATCCGTCCGAGGTGATTGCGGACGGTGCCACGGGTGAGCCCGAGCGACACCGCCACCTCCGCGACCGGCGCCCCTGCGGCCGTCAGCCTCAACACCTCCGTCTCGCGGCTGGTCAGTGGGCCGTCCGAGTGCAGCGCCGCGACGACGAGATCCGCGTCGAGCACTGGCTCCCGGCGGGCGAGCCGGCGGATCCCGTCGATGACCCGCTGGGGGGCGGCGTCACTGCGCAGGATGCCGACCGCCCTGGTCGGGCACAGCATGCCTCGCAGCCGCCGGGCCCGATGGGGGTGGGCCAGCACCAGGACGGGGCACTTGCCGAGGCGGTCGGGATCGACCTGCTCGACGAGATCGAGGTCGGCCACCACGACGTCGGGGCATTGAGCGTGGACGGCCGCGGAGACCGCGTCGCCGCTATCCACCTCCGCCACGACGCGGATGTCCTCCTCGGCGGCGAGGACGAACGACAGCGCGCCCAGAACCAGGGCACCGTCCAAGGCGAGCAAGGTACGGATCACGATGAACCTTCCCGCACTCCGATGGTGATCACACAACGTCAACATTCAAACACGCATCCGGTGGGGCCGCACGGCGACAAGGGCGGGTCGGTCATCTTCACCGGACCCGCCCTCGACGGTCACAGCCAGCCGTTACGCCGCGCGCGTGACACCGCCTCCAACCGGTTGCGGGCTCCGGTCTTGCGCAGAATCACCGACAGGTGATTGCGCACCGTTCCGTGTGCCAGGTAGAGGCGGACGGCGATCTCCTTCAGTGGCAGCCCTTCGGCTGCCATTCGCAGCACGTCCATCTCCCGAGGCGTCAACGGCATCTCCGGGGGACTCAGCACCGCGATCGCCGCGGCCGGGTCGATCGCCCGTTCCCCGGCCGCGAGCGCGCGGATCGCGCGCACCAGCTCGGCCAGCGAACAGTCCTTCCCGACCAGGCCGCGCGCGCCGGCTGCCAGCGCCGCCTCCACCAACGCCGGACTCCACCGAGGGCTCATCGCCAACACGGCGGCGTGCGGCGCCTCGACGTCGATCCGGGCGACCACCTCCACCGGGTCGGGCAGCTCCGGTGTCAGTGCCAGCACCACCACCTGTGGTCGGCACCGCCGGACCACAGTCAACAGTTCACCGACACCATCGACGTCGGCGACCACCTCCATGTCCTCCTCGCGTGACAGCGCGGCGCAGAGCGCCCCGCGGAGCAAACCCATGTCCTCGGCGACAACAACGTGGATCACCACGTTTTCTCCGATCTCCGGTATGCGCCACGACGGCCACCGATCCCGGAACGTCCACGGGTTGGTCCGGGCGTCGTGCGCTACAGACGTGTGGGCATCGGCCCGCGGCATCGTCGCGGCGGACGGGCGCGGGCACTGATCGACCGACCAGTGGGTGGAGCAGGCCGCTCGGGCCAGCAACCGCTGTCGGTCGAAAGGCCTCAGCCTGGGCGGGCGATCGCAGACGGAGTTCGGCTCTCGACCAGAAGCGGCACGAGATCGCAGGATTGCCCGGCATCGCGGGGCGAATGCCGGTCGAGCGGTCGGACCAGCCCTGGTGCAGGCGTCGATCCGTTGTCAATGCCGGCGGCGTCCTGGTCGGCGGGTGCGACGGGCTCACCGGTAAGCACAGCCGGCGCGGCCACCGGTGCCGGACGGGCGGCGAGGTGCCCCGTCGGGGCCGTGTCCCACGCGGGGCCGACGACGGACATCGGCGGTGGCGCGGCCGGGGCCGGCGGCGCTGCGACGCGTACGGGGGTCAGCGCCGGACCTGCCGGTGGCATCGGAACTGTCAGCACGGGAGCTGGCTCGGTCACCGGCACGGCGGTCGGCCCGAGCGCTGGAGGAGCGGGCAGCGCAGGCGTCACCGCCGGAACGATCACCGGGCAGAGAGGGGGTGGTAGAACGGCATCGGCGACCCGGAGGAGCCCCAAGACGACGGGCCTGATCGGCACCGCGCTCACGATGTCGACGACGTGCGGCAGGGGAGCGGTGATCAGGCCCAACACTGGTAGATCGCCTGGTCCGCGCGGCGCGGGTGGCCTGGGTGCGACGGTGGCTGGCTTAACTGGTGGATCGGCGGGCGGCTGCGTCAGCCCGACACGATGAGCCGCACGGGCTACGGCGGTCGGCCGGAGCTTTTCGCGCTCTCTCGCCGAGCCGGGTGAAACGGGTGCGCCGAGCCTCGACGCAGCCGTCGACAGTCGAGGCTCCGTCGAGGGTGGCTTGTCGCGGGGGCCGGTGGCGACACCGGTCGGTCCTGCCAGCGGGGTACGGGGCCCGGGGCGACGACTGTCGTCGGCAGTCGCGGCTCGTTGGCGGTCCTGGTTGGGGCGCTCGGCGATCGTGAGCCGCGCGACCGACTCGACCAGAGCGCTGATCCTCCGATGAGGCTCGTCACCGGACCCGCTGCGCATCCCGTCGGCGGCGGCCGGCCCCTGAAACAGGGTAGCCACGACGAAACCGGCCCCGACGGCGGCCGCGATCAGCACCAGCCGCCGGGCGAGCCTACGCAGCCGGCCGGCCGCAAGCGGCGCGGATCGGCCCGGCGCAGACGCCGACGCGGTCTCGGTGACGGGACTTCGCACGCGAGCACGACCCCTTCCCTCTGGATTGCTGACCCATCGTAGCGATGTGCTCACGTAATCGCATCCGGTGATGGGAGCGCTCCTAGGCAGGATGTCACCGCACCACGTCTGCTGTGGAGGCTGGCTGGCCGCCACCGGCTGCTCAGTGATCGGCGAACCGGTCATTCGCCGTGCGGCCGGGTGGGCACATCCGCCGGTCCGTCCGGCACCGGCCCGTCCGCGGCCACGACGGCAGGGTCACGGCCGACCAGCCTGGATCACCCCGGCCTGCCCGGCCCGAACGTTTCGGGCCGGGGAAGACCGCCTACGCGGGTGGCGGCGCGGTAGACCCTCGGACCCGCAGCGATGGGCTGATGACGATCCGGTGGGTGGGACGCTCGGGGTCGGCGAGCCGCTCGGCGACGAGACGCACGGCGGCTCGTCCGATCGAGCGTCGCGGCGGTCGGACCGCCGTCAGCGGCGGGCTGAAGAGACCGGCGACCTCGTCGTCGTACGCCACGATGGAGAGGTCGCCGGGAACGGACAGGTGTCGCTCCTCGCAGTGCTGCACCAGCGCTATCGCCTCGGCGTCAGCGTGCACCAGCAGCGCCGTCGTCCCGGTCGCCTGGCACTGGTCGAGGATGCCGTTGAGTACCGTGTCTCGCTCGGACGACCGTGCGCCGGGTACCACAGCCATCACCGCGGCCTCCGGGTCGAGGCCGCACTCGGTAGCGGCGTCGAGCCAGCCGCGCCGCACGTGCTGGCTGGTGGGGCTGTTGGCGTCGAGCACCAGGCCGACCTTGCGGTGTCCGAGCGAGGTGAGGTGACGCACCGCCATTGCCGCACCGAGCGCGTGGTCGGTGACCACCGACTCCAGGACCGCGTGATGGCTGCCTACCGTGGCGGTGCGTTCCAGCAGGACAACCGGGACGCCGACCTGGTCGAGCCACTCGATGGTGCGCTCGGCGGTCGGTGCGGCCATGCTCGGCGCGATGATCAGCGCGTCGACGCCCATCCGCCCCACCATGCGGGCCAGTTGCGGCTGGTCGTCCTCACTGTCGTAGGAGGAGCCGCGCAGAACCACCCGCATGTCCAGCTCGCGTGCGGCCCCCTCGACGCCGCGAGCCACGTCCGGCCAGTAATAGTCCAAGGAGGGCACGAGCATGCCGAGGGCGCGCCCGACCAGCGGGTCCGGGCCTGCGGCGGATGGCTCGTCGGCTGCCGGGACGTCGTCCGGCAGGATCAGGGCGACCCCACCGTGGACCCGGCGAACCAACCCTTCGGCGGCGAGATCGGCAATGTCGCGCCGGATGGTGACCGGCGCGGCACCGAGCACCTGGGACAGGTCAGAGATCCGCATCGAGCCGTCGCGTTGCAGAGCTGCCAACAGTTGCTGGCGGCGGGCGACCTGAAGCGGCCCTCGGGAGGCCTCCGCCGTGGCGACGAGGGGGCTGTCCTTGGTCATGGGGACCTCCGAGGAACGCTTCGTGCGGCGAAAGCTCTTGCATGGTGCGGGCCACCTCGCCGGCCGGGCCGAACGTGGTGATGTCGATCGTGAGCCGGATCGCGAGCCCGCCCCGGCCGCGTCGCGGCCAGAGGGCCTGCGAAGCGGTCTGCGCCGGTCATGGCTCCTCGGACTGATAGAGCGGCTGTGAACGATTCTGATCGTATCAGAGCGATTATGGCGGTCGAGGTTGCAGGCGAGAGCGCGGCAAGCGCCGTCGGCCGGACAGTAGGCGAGGTCGGGCCGACTTCGAGGCGCGTCGTGCGTTCTTTTGATCGAGTGTGTTCACATCGGTTTGGGAACGGCATTGACTTGCTCCTTTGTGAGCGTTTTACTTCGGAAACCCTGCGGATGCCTGCACGTCACATTCATGGGCAACCCCCCGCTCGCCACAGTCGACGGAGACCGATCGATGCGACAGGACCACGGATGACGTTCGGGACGACCGGCCGGGTGGCACCGGCGACGGACTCGGATGTCGCAACCGCCGCGACCTGGAGCCGGGATGACTGGTTGGCCCTCGCCGACTGGATGCTCGCCGCCGCCCGACCGTTCGCCTCACCCGGACACTCCCTCGTCACCTTCCCCGGGCCGGAGGGCGGTTACGGGCGGGCCGTCGACGGACTGGAGGGCTTCGCCCGCACCTTCCTGCTGGCCGGGTTCCGCATCGCGGGTGCCCGGGGAATGGGCTTGGACGAGCTGCTGGCCCGGTACACGGCAGGCATCACCGCCGGCACCGACCCGAGATCTCCAGACCGTTGGGTGCGCTTGGACGAGCACCCCCAGGCGAAGGTGGAGGCCGCCTCCATCGCGCTGGTCCTGGACATGACCCGCCCGTGGATCTGGGATCGACTGCCGTCCGTGGTGCGCGAGCGGGTAGTGGACTATCTGCGCCCGGCAGTCGGCGACGACACGTACCCACGGATCAACTGGGTCTGGTTCCGGCTGGTCGTACAGACGTTTCTGCGTTCGGTGGGCGGGCCGCACTCGCTCGACGAGATGAACGAGGACCTGACCACCCATGACGGCTTCGTCCGCGGGGACGGCTGGATGTCCGACGGGCCGGACCGCGCCTACGACCACTACGTGGGCTGGGCCCTGCACCTCTACCCGACGCTGTGGGCCCGGATGGCCGGCGCGGCGGACCTGGCCGAGCAGCGCCGCGAACGGGACCTGGCCGGCCTCGACCGCTTCCTGAGCGACGCGGTCGCGCTCGTGGGCGCCGACGGATCACCGTTGATCCAGGGGCGCAGCCTGACCTACCGCTTCGCCGCGGCGGCGCCGTTCTGGGTCGGTGCCATCGCCGGTGTGCCCTCGGTCAGCATCGGCCGGTTGCGTGGCGCGGCCACCCGCGTCGTGCGTCACTTCGTCGCCAACGGCGCCCTGGACGAACGAGGCCTGCTCACCCTCGGTTGGCACGGGCCGTGGCCGCGACTGGCGCAGTCGTACTCCGGGCCGGGCTCGCCGTACTGGGCCAGCAAGGGCCTGCTCGGCATCGCGCTACCCGCCGACCATCCGGTCTGGACGACTCCCCAGGAGCCGCTGCCGGTGGAGGAGCGGGACACGGTGCGGGCGATACGCGCGCCAGGCTGGCTGATCTCTGGCACCCGTGCCGACGGCATCGTCCGCGTCGTCAACCACGGCACCGACCACGCCGTCGAGGGTGCCACCGTCTCAGATTCCCCGCTCTACGCCCGACTGGGCTACTCCACGGCCACCACCCCGGTTCTCGACGACAGCGGCTGGGCCACTCCGCTCGACCAGTCCGTCACTCTCGTCGACGACGCGGGCCGGGTCACCCACCGCGCCGGCATGCGCCTGCTCACCGTCCACGTCGACACCGACGGCGTGGGCGTGGCCGGGTCACGTGCCCTCGCCCACTGGGTCGATCCGGATCCGGGTCAGCGCGACCACGGCGGCGGCCGCGTGGGCCGGTCCCGACCGGCCGGGCACCTCACTGTGTATTCGCTGGTCCGCGGCCCCTGGGAACTACGTCTGACCCGCGTCGACGACCTCGCCGACGGCGTCGAGGCGGCTGCGCTGAGGCTACGGATCGGCGGCTGGGCCATTGCCGGGGATGCGACGGTCACCGTCGACGGCGGCGTGGCGGTCGTGACCCGCGCCGACCTGACCAGCCGGCTCGACAGCATTCACGGCGGCGGCACGGCCGGCGTCACCGCCGTTGCGCACGGCGGGCCCCTGGCCGACGGACTGGTCGTGCCATGGCTGGACCACCCCGTTCGGCCGGGCGCATGGGCCGCCGCCTTCACCGAGCTGTCCAGGGTGCCGGTGGCCACGGCCGGGCAGGCATGCCGAGCCGTGCTCGACGAGGACGGCCGCGGCCTCCACCTGGCGGTCGACTGGCCCGACGGGATCAGCACGTCGACCCGTCTGGACACCGAGCATGCCAGGCCCACCAGGCGTCCTGGTAGCAGTGCGGGCCCGTTCGGGCCCCTTGACCCAAGGAGAGAGTGATGAAGCGTGCGATACCAGCCGTCATCAGCGCTGCGACGGCCCTGACGCTTGTTCTCGCCGGTTGCGGCGGCGGAGACGAGCCAGTCGACCCCAACGCCCCGGTGACGATCACCCTGGCTGGCTGGACTCTGTCGTCCACGCCCGAGTTCAAGACGCTCGCCGACGGCTTCAAGGCGACCCACCCGAACATGACGGTGGAGCTCAAGGAGTACGCCCCAGGCAACGACTACGACACCCAGATGATCACGGACCTGGCCGCCGGCACCGCCCCGGACGTCTACGTCATGAAGAACCTCAAGAACTTCTACACGTACCAGAGCGGTGGTCAGCTGCTCGACGTCTCCGACATCACCTCCGGTCTCGGCTCGAGCCCGGCGCTCGCGTCGTACCAGGTGGATGGCAAGGCGTACGCGGTGCCGTACCGGCAGGACTCGTGGGTGTTGTTCTACAACAAGGACCTGTTCGCGAAGGCGAAGGTGGCACCGCCGGACGGCAGTTGGACCTGGGACGACTACACCGCCGCGACGAAGCGACTGCACACCGGGCTGAAGGGGGCCGGCTCGAACGCGACCGGCGCGTACCAGCACACCTTCCAGTCGACAGTGCAGGGATTCGCGCTCGCCCAGACCCCCAACGCGGACCTGCTCTCCGGGGACTACGGCTACCTGAAGCCGTACTACGAGCGGTCACTTGACCTGCAGGCGGCCGGCGCGCAGCCGACCTTCGGCACCGCGAAAACCAACAAACTCACCTACCAGGCGCAGTTCGGCAAGCAGCAGTCGGCGATGCTGCTGATGGGCACCTGGTACGTGGCCACGCTGCTCAACCAGCGACAGAGCGGTGACGCAGACAAGTTCCAGTGGGGGTTGGCCCCGGCGCCGCAGTTCGACAAGTCCACCACCGGCACCTCCGCCACGCCTGTCACCTTCGGTGATCCGACCGGCCTGGGGATCAACCCGAAGATCAGCAAGTCCAAGACCGCCGCGGCCAAGGCATTCCTCCAGTACGCGGCCGGCCCGGACGCCGCCAAGGCGCTGGCCGGGATCGGCATCACCCCGGCCCAGGTCACCGACGCGGTCACCGCGACGCTGTTCGGGCTGGACGGCGTACCGCAGGACGACCTGTCGAAGTTCGCCTACGCCAAGCACACCATCAAGCCGGAGAACCCGGTGTCGAAGCACACCGCCGGCCTGCAGAACCTCCTCAACGAGACACACTCGGCGATCCTCTCCGACAGCAAGGGCGTCGACGCGGAGCTGAGCAAGGCGCAGGCCCGCGCCAAGAACGAGGTCCTCAACCAGTGAGCTGATGGCGGGTCCGGCGCGCCTTCGTCGCACGCCGGTCCCGCCACCATGCCGAACGCTTCCGGAGACTCCCTATGGCAACATTGCCGCGCACGAGACCCAGGAACCGGCGGCTGGTGTCGCGTAACACGGTCGCCGGCTGGTCGTTCATCCTGCCCAACTTCGTCGGCTTCGCCGTGCTCACCCTGCTACCCGTCGTCGTGCTGTTCTACGTGGCCTTCACCAACTGGAACGTCTTCGGGGTGGCCGAGTGGACCGGCACCGCCAACTTCCGGCGCATGTGGAGCGACGCGAGCTTCTGGACCGCTCTGCGCAACACCGTCTACTACACCGTCTTCCACATCCCGCTGACCCTCGGGGCGTCACTCGGGCTGGCGCTGCTGCTCAACCGCAAACTGCGCGGCGTACGGTTTTTCCGCACCGTCGCCTTCTTCCCCTACATCACCTCGATCGTGGCGATCGCGATCGTCTGGAACCAGCTGTTCAGCCCGGAGTACGGCCCGATCAACGCTCTCCTCGGTGCCGTCGGGGTGGACAACGCGCCGGGCTGGACCACGTCGTCGACCTGGTCGATGCCGGCGGTCATCATCGTCGGCACCTGGCGGTACATGGGTTACTACATGCTGCTGTTCCTGGCCGGCCTGCAGACCATCCCGGCCCAGCTCTACGAGGCGGCCGAGACCGACGGCGCCTCACCGTGGCAGCGGTTCGTGCACGTGACCCTCCCCGGGTTACGCCACACCACCTTCTTCGTCACAGTGCTGCTCACCATCGAAAGCTTCAAGGTCTTCGACCTCATCCTCGTGATGACCGGCGGCGGACCGGGCCAGTCGACACTCGTGCTCTCGCAGTACATCTACCAGAAGGGCTTCGAGGAGAACCAGTTCGGCTACGCCTCGGCGGTCTCCATCGTCCTGTTCGCCATCTGCTTCAGCATCACGGTCATTCAGTTCATGGTCAACAAGCGGAGGAACAGCTGATGACCGCTACCGACCTCTCCCTGCCCACCCCGGCCGTCGCCGCGCCCGGCAACCGCAACGCGCCCCGCCGACCGGTCCAGTCCCGGGGCTGGCGGCTCGTCGGGTACGCCGCCCTCGTGCTCGCGGCGGCCGGGCTGCTACTGCCGTTCTACTGGATGGTGGTGGCGTCGTTGAAGACCAACAGCGACGTCTTCACCATCCCGATCACCTGGCTCCCCGATCCCGTGGTGTGGCGGAACTACCTCGACATCTGGCAGCGCTCGGACATGACGACCTGGTTGGGAAACACGCTGCTGCTGTCGGTGGTCGTCAGCCTCCTCCAGGTGGTGACCGGCAGTTTCGCCGCCTACGGCTTCGCCCGGGTGCGCTTTCCCGGCCGCAACGCGCTCTTCCTGGCGTACGTCGGGACGATCGCGGTGCCCTGGCAGTCGTACATGATTCCGCAGTTCATCCTCATGTCGAAGTTGCAGTTGTCGAACACGCTGTGGTCGATCGTCGCGCTCCAGGCGTTCGGCGCGTTCGGCGTGTTCCTGATGAAGCAGTTCTACGAGACGATCCCCGAGGAGCTGAGCGAGTCGGCGCGGGTGGACGGGCTCAGCGAGTTCGGTATCTACCGACGGATCATGCTGCCGCTGTCCCGACCGGCGCTGGCCAGCCTGGCCCTGCTGACGTTCGTGACCACCTGGAACGACTACCTCGGCCCGCTGATCTACCTGCGCAGTCCGGAGCTGCGCACCATCCAGCTGGGGCTCAACACCTTCATCTCCCAGTACAACGCCGAGTACGCGCTGATCATGACGGGCTCCGTGCTGTCTGTGCTGCCCGTCGCTGTCATCTTCCTGCTCGGCCAGCGCTACTTCATCGAGGGCATCGCCACGACCGGACTGAAGGGTTGAGGCCCATGCGTTCGCGCCACAACACCATTGCCGCCGTCTTCGACGGGTTCTATGTCGCGCTCGTCAGCAACCTGCTGCTGGTGCTCGGTTGCCTGCCACTGGTGACGCTCGCGTTCACCACCGAGGCGGCGCGCTCCTGGCCGCTGTACGCGCTGACCGCCCCGCTCTGCGCGCCGGGGCTCTGTGCGGTGTTCGCGGTCATGTCCGCCTATTCGGCCGGCGACACCGGCGGTGTGCTGCGCACCTTCGGCCGCGCCTGGCGAGCCACCGCCCGGCCGGCGATGCTCTGGACGGCGGCAGCCATGGCTGCCCTGGTGGTGCTCGCCGTCGACGCGCGCGCCGCGTGGGGCCACCGGGTCGGGGCACTCGCCCTGCCGGTCCTGGCGACCCTCATCGTCCTCACCGTCGCTACCACGTTGCTGGGGCTGGTGACCGTCGCCGAGCGACCCACCGCGCGGTTGCGTGAGGTGGCCCGCGCCTGCCTGTATCTGGCGGTGCGCCGGTGGTACCTCAGCGCCGTGTCTCTCCTCGTCCTCGTGCTGCTCGCACAGATCCTGGCGGCCCGCCCCGCGATCGCGCTCGGCCTCGCCGCCGCGCCACTGCTCTACGTCGTGTGGGCCAACAGCCGCTTCACCCTGCGCGCCGCCCTCGACCCACCGACGCCCGCACCGCAGAGCGCCTGAGCACCACGTTCCGGCCAGCGAGCCGGGACGCCGATGAGACACCTGCCCGGCACCGGACCGGACCCACGAGGGAGAACAGCATCCATGACGGCGACCGACGTCCGTCCCAGCTCCGACGCAGAGGCCACGGCGGCCGCGGTGGCCGCCGCGATACGTACCGTCGACGCGAACATCACCACCTTCGGCGACCGGTACCCCGCGGACACCACCGACGCCAACCGCTACCCGCTGCGGCCACCGAGCGGAGGCCAGCCCGAGGGCGCCAACGTCGGCTGGACCACCAGCTTCTGGCCCGGCATGCTCTGGCTGGCACACGACCTGACCGGCGACGAACGCCACCTGCGGGCCGCGCTCTCCCACGTGGACAGCTTCGCGGCCCGGATGACCCACGGCATCGACCTGGACACCCACGACCTCGGGTTCCTCTACACGCTCGCCTGCGTCACCCCGGCCCGCCGTACCGGTGACGCGCAGGCCCGAGACGCGGCCCTCGCCGCCGCCGACCACCTGATGACGCGCGTCCTCGAACCCGCCGGAATCATCCAGGCCTGGGGCGATCTGAACGACCCACGCCAACGCGGGCGCACGATCATCGACAGCCTCATGAACACGCCGCTGCTCTTCTGGGCCAGCCAGACCACCGGTGACGACCGCTACGCCGCCGCGGCCCGCCGGCACACCGCTCAGTTGCGCCAGCACATCCTTCGTCCGGACGGCACCACCTTCCACACCTTCTACTGGGACGCGGACAGCGGTGCGCCGCTACGCGGCGAAACCGAACAGGGCCACTCCGACCACTCCTGCTGGGCGCGCGGGCAGGCATGGGGCATCTACGGGTTCAGCCTCAACCACCGGCACATCGGCGACCCGGCGTTGCTCGCCGCCGCGAGGACCTGCGCCGACCGCTTCCTCGCCCACCTGCCCGACGACCACGTCGCGTACTGGGATCTGGAGTTCGGTGACGGCAGCGGTCAGGAGCGGGACAGTTCGGCAGCGGCCATCGCCGCCTGCGGCCTGGTCGAACTGGCAGACGGCCTTACCGACACGGCCAGCGCCGACCGGTACCGGAAGGCCGCCACCGAGATCCTGGGCTCGCTCATCGGCCACTACTCCACCGACGGCCAGCAGGTCTCGAACGCGCTGATCCTGCACGGCGTCTACGACAAGCCCAAGGGCATCGGCGTCGACGAGGGAACCCTCTGGGGCGACTACTTCTACCTGGAAGCCCTCACCCGGGCCACCGTCGCGGGCTGGACCAGCCCCTGGTGACCACCCTGCACCGACCTACTCCGCTCCACCCCGCATCCCGAAAGGTGACCATGGACTACCGCTACCACTGCGCCATTCCCGCCCTCGACGGCCGGAACACGCTGCCCTTCAATCCCTGCCGTCTGCTGGACTTCACACTGCTGCGGCTGTCGGCCGGCGAGTCCTGGACCGGCGAGTCCGGTGACCGGGAGATCCTGGCCGTCGTCCTCGGTGGCACGGCCAGCTTCACCGTCGCCGGCCACCACTTCCCGCAGGTCGGCCAACGAGCGGACGTCTTCTCCGGCAAGCCGCACTCGGTCTACATCCCGGCCGGCTCCCCGGTGACCGTCGAGGCGGTCACCGCCGTGGAGATAGCCCTACCCAGCGCGCCCAGCGAACTGGCCACGGATCCCTACGTCATCGCACCGGAGCAGGTAGCGACCGGCCGCTGGGGAGCGGCCAACTTCGGTCGTACCTACCACCAGATTCTCACCGAGATCTCCCAGCCGGACCTGCCCGCCCGCCGGCTCATCGTCGGCGAGACCTACACGCCCTCGGGCAACTGGAGCACCTACCCGCCACACCGGCACAAGGTCGACGACCTGCCCGCCGAGGCCGCACACGAGGAGATGTACTACTACCGCGTCAACCCGGCGAACGGGTTCGGCATCAGCCGGGTCTACACCGACGACGGGTACGAGGAGAACGTCACCATCCGTGACCATGTGATGCAGATGATGCCCGAGGGGTACCACACAGTGGTCAGCGCACCCGGCTACACCACCTATTTCCTGTGGTTCCTGGCCGGCACGCAACGCACCCAGGGCGCTCGCGAGGACGTCGACCTCGCCTGGGTGGGCCAGACCGTACCGACCCTGCGGGGCCTGGGCCTGTAGCGACGTCGGTGAGACCCATCGCCAAGTCGTCGTCGTCCGGGGCCTTGACGTGGCTCGACGAGAGCAGCGGGGCGCTCGCCGCCCACCCGCCTGGTCGGGCGGCGGTGCGACGCCGAGCTGACGCCATTGAGAGTGTCAGAAGCTGCTGACCAGCTTCACGAACGCCTCGTCGATCTTGGCGGGATCGGTGGCGTCGAAGGCCTTGCCCGACGACGCCTTGGCGATCCGGTCCAGGGTGGCGAAGTCCGACTCCCTGTCGAAGGCGATGCAGAACACCTTCACCGGACGCTGCGGGTCCAGGGCAACCTCGGCGAGCAACCGGGCCAGGTCGTTGTCCCGGCTGTACTCGTTCTTGCCGTCGGTCAGCACCACTATCGCGTTGATCCGCTCCGGGTCGTACCGGTCGAGTAGTTCTCGATGTGCGGCCCGGACCGTCGCGTAGAGCGCGGTACCGCCCTCGACCGGCAATCCGGCGATCTTGCTGTTGATCCGCTTCTGGTCGAACCCGCCGAGCGGGACCTCCTCCCGATAGGGGCTCTTCGGCCGCTGCTGCGTCTCCGAGGAAAACGACCAGAGCCCCACCCGGTCTTCGGTGTTGAGCAGCGCGAGGCCCTTGCCCGCCGCCGCCGAGGCCACCTGGAAACGGGTACGGGTGCCGACCTTCGCCAGCATCGACCCGGAGGTGTCCAGGGCGATCAGGATGTTGGCCTTCTTGCGGAGCGTGCGCCAGCCGTCCAGCATCGCGCCGACCACCTCCGGGTCCGGCGGTTCGAAGTAGCTCAACCCACCGCTGGGTTCGGCGCCGACGCTGGCGAGCAACTCCGCCGAGGCGCGGCGCTCATGGTCCCGGAAGCCGAGGCGGGCAAACCTCTCCTGTTGGGTGTCCTCGGTCAGGAACTTCTGGAAGTCGGTTGCCGCCGCGCGTTGCCGCTCGTCGGCGGACGGCAGCACGACGAACGGGTGGTCCAGGTTGAACGTGCCCTCCTTCGGATGGACGGCGACCAGCGGGACGTTCGGCCGGCGGCCCCGCTCCTGCCCTTCCTGCCGAGGGCTCAGCGCACCCGTGTTGTAGAGGTCCACGAGCTCCTCCTGCAGGACGATGGCACTCATGTCGTCGGTGCTGCCCGCCCCGCCGGCCAGGTCCGCCTCGGCGAGGCTGCGCAGCAGGTCCACCGAGTCGTCGCTGTAGTGCGACACGTTGGCCTCGATCCGGCGGACGAACTGGGTGACCGCCGGGTCGGCCAGGTCGGACCGGGTCAGGTCGCTGGCCCGTTGCACCGCCGCGTAGTAGGTGGCGATGGTCGCCGCCAACCCGGAAGTGGACAGGTTCGGGTTGTCCTTGCCGAACGTGAAGCGGCCCCACTCCGGCTTGCCGAAGTCCGCCCACCCGTCCCGCCCGGACAGGCCCAGGATCTCTCCCCAGCCCAGCGACCCGCGCTTGCGGAGCAGCTCGGCCTTGGGCTGCGGCATCGCGATCACCAGCGGGCTGTTGGCGATCGACGGGTAGCGGTCGGGAGTCTGCAACTCCCGGCCGGCGGCCTCGTCGAGCAGCCGGAGCTGGCCGGTCCACAGGCTCGACGTCGGCAGCCAGACCTGTGGTTGCGGCAGGCCGGTGTGCGTCCAGCCGGTGGCCAGCGCCTCGGTGGCCTTGCCCGAGTTCAACGCGCTGACGTGCACCCGGGCGCAGCCGCCGCCCTCGATCGACCGGTCGCCGCGGTTGTACGTCTCGGCCAGGTCGACCAGCAGCGCCGCCTTCTCCGTCGAGGAGTTGACCTGGAGGATGACGGCGCAGTCGTTGCCCGCTTCGCGCTGTCGGACGAACACGAACGCCCCGGCGATGACCAGCAGCCCGGCGGTGACGGCGGCGGTGTACGGCAACCACTGCCGGGCACGCGTAGCGGGTAGGGCCATCGGGACGTCCTCCTCGGCGGGCGGCTGGTGGCAGTCAACCTATCGATGCGGCGCCAGTCGGGGAGCCCGACCCCGGCGCACCGGTCACCCGTGCTCGGACCGGCTCCCGAGGGCCGTCGCGACCAGCAACCGAACCAGGTAGACCACGACGAAGGCGGCCCCACCGACAGCGGCGGACGGGCCGAGCGCGCTCGACGCGACGTAGCCGGCGGCGGCGCCGACCGAACCGAGGAAGAGCGCTGTCGAGATGCCCCAGGCGTCGACGGCCTCACGACGCAGCCGCCGCAACGCGCCGCCGCCTCCCGTACCGACGCCGGGCTCGGACACCGGAAGGTGCGCCGACCGGGTCGGCCGGGCCTGGGTCGGCACCTGCGGCTGCGTCCCGCCCGGTTGCGGCGCCGTCGGCGTGACCTGGGGGAGCGGATGGTCCGGTGTGGGCGCGCCAGCGGTCTCGTTGCCGACCTCCAGCAGGCTCTCCCGACGTAGCGGCTCGGTGACCCTGCCGTCCTGCCGAAGCAGCCGCACCAGCACGCGCTCGGCAGCCGGCCGGTCCGCCGGATCCTTGGCCAGGCACTCCCGGATCAGCTCGTCCAGAACGGGGGGCATCGCCGGCAGGTCAGGCGGATCATGCAGCACCCGGTGCATCACGGCGAAGAGTGAATCGGTGCCGAAGGGCGGCCGACCACCGGCGGCGAAGGCGATCGTGGCCGCCCAGGCGAAGACGTCACAGGGTGGACCGATCGCGTCGTCGCGGAACCGCTCCGGCGCCATGTACGCGGTGGTCCCCATGACCCGGCTGGACGCCGTCTCGGTGTTGCCCAACGCCCGGGCGATACCGAAGTCGATCACCCGAGGACCGTCCTCACCGAGCACCACGTTGTCCGGCTTCAGATCGCAGTGCACCACTCCGGCACTGTGGATCGCGGCGAGTGCCGTGACGGTGCCGACCGCGAGCCGGTGCAGGGCGTTACCGGTCACCGGACCACGCTCGCGGACGTGCCGGTGCAGGGTCAGGCCCTCGATGAACTCACTGACCACGTAGGGCCGCTCGCCGTCCACCTCCGCGAAGAGCACCTGCGCGGTGCAGAACGGCGCGACCCGCCGGGCGGCGGCGATCTCCTTCACGAACTGCGACCGCGCCCGTGGATCACTCAGATCGACGTTGACCATCTTGACGGCGACCCGGTCACCGGCGTCGTCCTCACCGAGATAGACGACCCCCTGCCCACCCGCGCCCAGCCGGCCGAGCAGCCGGTACGGGCCGGCAGCGACCGGGTCGTGCGTCCACAGTTTCGCCAACCCTGGCACCGGCGGGCCGGCCAGCTCTGACATCCCGACTCCATCAGTGTCGTTCCCGGCCACCGGCGGCGCAGGACACGGCCATCGTGCCATGTCCGCCGCCAGCGACCGAGGACGTGCTGCCGTGCGCAGTCCCGCCAGGCGCCGGAGTCGTCGTAGGTGGCGTACAGCTCGGCCCTGGTGCCCACCGGCCCTCGCCGGCCCGGCTGTCCGTGCGAAGACGGTGGCGTTCACCGGCTCAGGCGGCGGATGACCAGCAGAGCAATGTCGTCGTTTGGACGCTCCTCCGCTGTGGTGCTCATGACGTGGTCGCACAACTCCTCGGCGGGCCCGGACTGCACGGCGTCGGCGAGGCGCTCGATGCCAGTGTCGATCAGTTCGCTGCGACGTTCGACCAGGCCGTCGGTGTAGAGGACGAGCGCCGCGCCCGGCGGTAGGTCGAGAACTGTGGTGCGGCGACTGGTCGATGGTCGACCCACGCCGAGTGGCCGGTCCACCGGCAGGTTGACAGGCTGGGTGGGCCGGCCGGGGACAGCCAGCAGTGGTGGCAGATGGCCTGCGGAGGAGAGGTGCACTCTCGCGCGGTCGGGTGCGATCAGGGCGTAGACGGCGGTGGTGAGGGTGCCTGCCTCGAAGTGGTGGATCTTGCGGTCGAGGGAGGTCAGCGCCACCGCGGGATCATCGGAATCGAGCGCGTAGGCGCGCAGTGCGCTGCGGATCCGCCCCATGACGACGGCGGATGGCAGCCCGTGGCCGGAGACATCACCGATGACGGCGCCCAGCCAGCCCGAGGGCAACGTGAACACGTCGTACCAGTCGCCGCCGATGCCCAGGTCGTGGCCGGGCACGTACCGGGCGGCCAGGTCCAGGCCGGGGATGTCGGGTAGCCGGCCGGGCAGCAGGCTGTGTTGCAGAGCCAACGCTGCCTGCCGGTCGAGGACCTGCGCGCGGGCCTGACCCGCCAAGCTGGCACGGTCGGCAACGAGCTGTAACAGCTGCACGTCGTCAGGGCCGAACCGACGCAGGGCCAGGGAGCCGACGTGCAGCACGCCGACGAGGTTGCCGTTGACGAGCATGGGCACGCCCAGGAGGGCACGGATCCCGGTGGCGAGCAGGATGGGATTGACCACGTCGTCGGGCCTGACGTTGTAGATCGTGACAGGCGCGCGGGTGGCTGCCACCCGTCCGGCGAACCCACGTCCGACCCGGATGCGGAAACCGCGGCGTACCTCCTCCTCCAGGCCCTTGGCCGCTGTCGCGACAAGCTCGCCGGTGTGGTCGTCCAGCAGCAGGATGGTGGCGGTATCGACCTTGAGTAGGTCCCGGACCCGTTCAAGCAGTTCGTCGAGCAACTCGGCGATGTTCAGCCCCGACAGGGCGGCATCGGTGATCGCCTCGATACGTCGCAGCCGTTCCTCGTTCGTCACCACCTCGGCATCGGCCACCCAGGCAGCCTAGACGCCGGCACGCCGCCGACGGGACATCAGGCGCGAGATCAACGGTGTCGTGCCTCCGACGTGGGGTACCTTCCCCTGTCACATTGCTGCAATGGTCGCCTGGTGAACCCGTTCCGGGAAGCTACCCATCCCCATGCCACCGGCAAGGTCACCGGCTCCACGTCCGACAGGGAGGGGAATCGATGGTGAACCCACCGCCCGACCACCATGCCCCCACCGTCAGGAGACCCCTGCTCTCGACGTCGTTCACCCTCGCCGACCTCAATCGCGTCCGACACGAGGTCGAGGCACTCAGTCGCGGGTGCGGCCTCGACCCCGACGAGGTGCAGAACTGGGTCATCGCCGTCAACGAACTGATGATCAATGTGATTCGGCACGGGGGCGGCGGAGGTGGCCTGCGCCTGCTCCTGGACGGTCAGCTCACCTGTGAGGTCACCGACCAGGGGCGGGGCTTCAACACCGCTCGCTACTTCCCGTGCGCCGAGCGACCGCCCCTGTCCGACACCGGAGGAATGGGCCTGTGGGTGGTCGGGCAGATGGCCGACTACCTCCTCGTCGACAGCGGATCCGCGGGTACCACCATCCGCATCGCGGCACGCACCGGCGGTACTCCCGGATAGCAGCCGCCGGCACGGCCCCGGATTGACCGGGAAGGGGCGGCACGCCGTGTTTGACAGGGCGCCAAATGGCACCGATCGGTGCTCCATCGTGGAACCAGAGCGGGTGTACGGTCGCCGCATGACGGTGCTGCAGGAGTTTGTCGCCGCTCTTTCCAACGGCCGGATCCAGGTTGTCGACCTCACCGCTCCGCTCTCCGACCAGACCCCGATCCTGGGTCTGCCCGAGCAGTTCGGCCAGACCTGGCCGTTTCAGCTCAGCGAGATCAGCCGGTACGACGACAGAGGTCCGGCCTGGTATTGGAACAACTTCTCCACCGGCGAGCACACCGGCACCCACTTCGACGCCCCGGTGCACTGGGTCACCGGTCAACAGGGCGTGGACGTGTCGCAGGTCCCGGTGCGCCAGTTGATCGCCCCGGCGGTGGTGATCGACCACGCCGCCGACGCCGCCGACAATCCTGACTTCCTGCTCGAGGTCGAGCACGTCAAGGCATGGGAGGCGGAACATGGCGCCCTGCCCAGCGGTGGCTGGCTGCTCTACCGCACCGGCTGGGACGCGTACGGCGACGACCCGCAGCGGTACGCCAACGCCGGGCGTACCCCGGGCATCTCCGTGGAGTGCGCCCGCTGGCTGGCCGAGGAGTCGCCGATCCTGGGCGTCGGGGTGGAGACGGTCGGGACCGACGCGGGGGCAGCGCACTCGTTCGACCCGCCGTTCCCGTGCCACTCGTTCCTGCTCGGCCAGGACAAGTACGGCCTGACCCAGCTCCGTAACCTCGCGCAGTTGCCGGCGACCGGCGCGGTGGTGATCGCCGGGCCGCTGCCGATCGTCTCCGGGTCGGGCAGCCCGTGCCGGGTCCTCGCGCTTGTCGAACGGTAGGCCGACAACCGATGCGGGTAGCCGAGGTGGTCGGGCGGGTCCTCTACGGACACGGCGCACGGCACGTCTTCGGGGTGGTCGGCAGTGGCAACTTCCATGTCACGAACGCGCTCGTCGCGGCCGGCGCCCGGTTCGTGGCAGCAGCGCACGAGGGCGGCGCGGCGAGCATGGCCGACGGGTACGCCCGCACCGCCGGAACTGTCGGACTGCTCTCGGTGCACCAGGGCCCAGGCGTCACCAACGCGCTGACCGGCCTCACCGAGGCCGCGAAGAGCCGTACCCCGATCGTGGTCCTGGCCCCGGAGGCGACCGCGCCGCGGTCGAACTTCTTCATCGACCTGCCGGCGCTCGCCGCCGCGGTCGGGGCCGACTTCCACCGGGTACGCGCGACGCACGCGGCCGAGGACACGGGCGCGGCGTACCGGGCCGCCGCCCGGGGCGCGACGGTGGTGCTGGGCCTTCCGTTGGAGGTGCAGCAAGCCGTGACCGAACCGTGGTCCGGCCCGGTCCCCGCGGCCGCGCCGGCCCCGGCAAGCGCCCCGCACGTCGAGCCGTTGCTGGCCGCGCTCCAGGCCGCACGTCGACCGGTCTTCATCGCCGGTCGGGGCGCCCGGTCGGCCCGGGAACCGCTGATCCGCCTCGCCGACGAGTGCGGCGCGCTGCTCGCGGTCTCGGCCGCGGCGAAGGGACTGTTCACGGGCAGCCCGTGGAACCTCGACGTGGCCGGCGGTTTCGCCACCCCGCTGGCCGCCGAGCTGATCGGCACGGCGGACCTGGTCGTCGCCTGGGGCAGCACGCTGAACATGTGGACCACCCGGCACGGCGAACTGATTCCGCCCGCCGCCGTCGTCGTCCAGGTCGACCACGACTCGGCCGCGTTCGGCGTGAACCGCCCGGTCGACCTGACAGTGGCCGGCGAGGTGTCGGCGGTCGCCGAGGCGCTGCTCGCCCGGCTGAGCGTCGGCACCACCGGGGCCGGGGACGCCACCACCGGCCTGTGGCGTACGCCGGACTTGGCACAACGGATCCGCGACCACGGCCGCTGGCGGGCCGTGCCGTACCGGGACGAGAGCGAATCGGCGCGGGCCGGAACCCCGGCGACGATCGACCCGAGGACGCTCTCGACCGCCCTGAACGACCTGCTGCCGGTCGACCGCACGGTGGTGGTCGACTCCGGCAACTTCATGGGCTACCCGTCGATGTGGATCGACGTGCCGGACGTGACCGGATTCTGCTTCACCCAGGCGTTCCAGTCGGTCGGGCTCGGTCTGGCCACTGCGCTCGGCGCGGCGGTCGCCCGGCCGGACCGGCTCACCGTCGCCGCGCTCGGCGACGGTGGCTTCGTCATGTCCGCGACCGAACTGGTCACCGCCGTCCGGCTCGCGCTACCCCTGCTCGTGGTGATCTATGACGACGCGGCGTACGGGGCCGAGGTGCACCACTTCGGCCCGGACGGGCACCCGTTGGAGACGGTCACCTTCCCCGAGACCGACCTGGCCGCGATCGCCAGTGGTTACGGCTGTGACGGGTTGACCGTCCGGACCGTCGACGACCTCGAACCGGTACGCCACTGGCTCGCTGGTCCCCGTACCCGGCCGCTGGTGATCGACGCCAAGGTCAGCGCCGCGCGCGGCTCCTGGTGGTTGGAGGAGGCGTTCCGGGGACATTAGGCCACCGCCGTACGTGGGGCAGGCCTGCCCTCGGGCGTCAGCCGGCAACGCCCGGTCAGGTCGGTGACAGGGCGTCATGGCTGACGTACGTTGGCGCTGTGGCGACTCTCTGGACCCTCGGATGCGATGCCGACGATCCCCAGCGGATCGCCGCCTTCTGGGCCTCGGCCCTCGGCTATGTCAAGGAACCCGGTTTCGATGGTCCCGACAACGCGTCCATCGTCGATCCGGACGGTCAGGGCCCTGCCATCAGCTTCCTCAAGGTCCCCGAGGGCAAATCCGCCAAGAACCGTATGCACATCGACGTCCGGGTGGCCGGTCCGGGCTCCGGGGACATGGCCGAGCGCGCCCGGTTGATCCGGCAGAGAGTGCCCCATCTGGTTGCCGCGGGCGCGACTGTGGTCCGCGAGGAGTGGTACGGCGACGTCCTCGGTCACGTCGTCATGCTCGACCCGGAGGGCAACGAGTTCTGCGTCGCCTGATGCCATGATCACTGCCGGGGGTGGCGCTGCGGCCGGCCGACCGGGGCAGCACCGGCCTGACCGTTTGCTGGCGGAGCCGGAGGGTAGTGGGAATTCATGACCACGCCTGAGCAGAGTCAGCAGGAGAGAGACCTCGAGACCGGCGCTGTGTATCAGGACGCCGAGGGACGCCGAACGACGGATCCAGGCTCCGGGGCCGCCCACGCCGACAGCGAGGCCGATCGCAACGCCGAGCACCTGAGGCGGGGAGAGGTTGGGCCGCGCGTCCCGGAGGAGTAGCGGGTCCGGCTGTGCGGGAGCTGAACTACCGGCCCGCCCGGAATACCCGGGGCATCAGTCGGCGACGACGAGCGCCTGGGGCGCGGCGGCCTTCATTCGGGTACGAAGCCACTTGAGTTGGATCGCGGTTTCTCCCTCGCAGCGTCGCACGACAGCGAGCAGTTCTTCATCGCGAGCACCGTAGGCGGCCTGGCCGACGACGGTCCAGGTGATGTCGCACTCGGCGGCCATCAGGTAGAGGTCCTGGAGGTCCCGGAGGAGGCCGATGCCGCCGGTGCGGGTGCCGGTGAACAGCTGCGAGTGCAGCCGGTCGGGTTCGTCGGGGGCGTCCTCGGAGTAGCGGACCACGAACGGGTGCAACTGTTCGGCGTGGGCGTCGCAGCGCTTCGCCTGCTGCTGGCAGAGGTGCTCGATGTCCGGTTCCTCAGCGTGCGCGTCGGCGACCTGCCGGAACGCGTCCGCCAGGTTGACCTGCGCGCGGTGCAGTAGACCGAGGTAGTGGGCGAGGTGCACGGCTCACTCCTTCCCGCTGGTGGCCTCGGCTGCCGGCCCACCGACGGTGGGCGGCACGTCAGCGTCCGCTGGCGGTGCGCTGCCGCCGACGGTCGGCGCCGGCGAGGGTACGCCCCGCCCGTCGGCGAGTTTCGTCACCGCGACGGCGGCGACCTTGAAGAGGGGCTGCTTGGACACCGGGTCCCAGGCGGTGATGGTCAGCTCGTTCGCCGCTCGCGGGGTGCGGTCGGCGGGGTCCTGGTCGAAGTAGCCGTAGTGGAACGGCAGGAAGACGACGCCGGGGCGGATGCCGCAGAGCCGGGCGCGGGCTTGGATGGCGCCGCGCGCCGAGGAGACGCCGACCAGGTCGCCCTCGACGATGCCGAGCCGGGCCGCGTCGGCGGGGTTGAGCTCCACCCACACGTCCGGTGCCGCCTGGTTGAGCTGTGGGGCACGGCCGGTCTTGGTGCGGGTGTGGAAGTGGTAGACGGTGCGGCCGGTGGTGAGCAGCAGCGGATGCTCGTCGTCGGGCACCTCGGGTGAGGGCTGGTAGTCGACGGTGTGCAGGAAGGCCCGGCCGTCCGGTTCCTTGGCCCGGTACTCCGCCTCGGTGAACTCCGCGCCGGTGGCCAGGTCCTGGCCGTACGTCTCGCAGTAGTCGGGGTCGGTGTGGAACTGTCCGTCGGTGTAGAGGCGCTCCGTGCCGTCGGGGTGCTCGTCAGTGCAGGGCCACTGGATGCCGGAGCCGCCGCGCAGCTTCTCGTAGGTGATGCCTGTGTAGTCGCACGGCCGACCCCGCGAACACTCCTTCCACGCCTCGAACACCTCCTCCGGCCCGCTCCAGTCGATCAGCGGCTGGCCGTCGCGGTCGCGGAAGTCCATCCGGTGGGCGAAGTCGAGAAAGATGTCCAGGTCCGGACGGGCCTCCCCGGGCGGGTCGACTGCCTTGTCGGAGATGTGCACGGTCCGGTCGACGCTGGTGAACGTGCCGGTCTTCTCGCCCCAGGTGGCGGCGGGCAGCACGACATCGGCCAACTCGGCGGTCTCGGTGAGGAAGAGGTCCTGGACCACCACGAACAGCTCCGGCCTGGTCAGGATCTGCCGGATCCGGTGCAGCTCCGGCAGCGAGACGGCCGGGTTCGTGGCGGAGATCCAGAGCAGTTTGATCGAGCCCTGCTCGGCGTACCGGAAGATCTGCATGGCATGCGTCGGCGGCGCCCAGTGCGGAATGGTGTCCACGTCCACGTTCCACAGCCGGGCCAACTCCTCGACGTGCCGCTCGTTGTCCCAGTTACGCAGGCCGGGCAGGTCGCCGTCGGCGCCGGTCTCCCTGTTGTTCTGGGCGGTGGGCTGGCCGTTCATCTGGTAGATCCCGGCGCCGGGCCGACCGATCATGCCGCGAACCAGGTGCAGGTTGTTGACGGCGCAGGCGGCGGCGGTGGCCTGGTTCGACTGGTAGAAGCCCTGCAACACGGTCGACAGCAACCGTTGCGAGGTGCCGAGCAGTTCGGCGGCGCGCTCCACGTCGGCGGCCGGCACGTCGCAGATGTCAGCGACCCGCGACGGGGGGTAGCCGTCGACGATCCGACGCAGCTCCTCGAAACCCACCGTGTGCCCGTCGACGTACTCATGGTCGTACCAGCCGCGCCGGATGATTTCCCGGAGCAGGCCGTTCATCAGGGCCACGTTGGTGCCGTTACGCACCGCCAGGTGCAGATCGGCCTCCCGAGCGACCGGGGTTGCGCGCGGGTCCACCGCCAGCATCGCCGGGGGGTTGGGGCCACGGCGTCGGTCCAGCATCCGCATCCACAGCACCGTCTGCGTCTCGGCGACGTTGTGACCCCACAGCGCGATCGCGTCGCAGTGGTCCACGTCCGTGTACGAGCCGGGCTGCCCGTCGGTGCCGAAGCTCGCTTTCATCGACGCCGCCGCGGTGGCGGTGCACAGCCGGGTGTTGCCGTCCATGTGCGGCGTGCCCAGACCGGCCTTACCGATCACAGCAAGCGTGTAGTACTCCTCCAGGAACAGTTGCCCACTGGTGTAGAAGCCGAAGTGCCCCCACCCACCCGGCCCGTCGAGGAGTTCCTTCGACCGGGCCACGATCCGGCCCATCGCCGTGTCCCAGTCTGTCTCGACCAGGCGGCCGCCGTCGCGGACCAGCGGTCGGGTCAATCGGTCCGAGCTGTGGTTGGCCTGCCAGCCGTACAGGTCCTTCGGGTCGACCCGACCCCTGTTGATCCGGTCCACGGCCCGTCCGCGTACCCCGACGATCCGTCCGTCGGCGACCGCGATGTCCAGCGCGTCGCCGTTGGAGTGCAGCACCGACGCCGACTGCACCCACCGGTCCACGTCGGTATCGGTCCGGCCGTCGGCCAGGTACCGATCCACCCGCACCGGCCACTGCTGTCCCGGCCCGTACGGGGTCCGCTCACCCCACGGGTCGGCGATCCGGTCCACCACGATGTCCTCCTTCCGGGCTCACGATCAGTGTCGTCGCACCCGCCGGGGCGTGCGACGCCTTCAGCATGTGCCCTACCCGCGGTCGGCGGACCGAACCGGACAGGCAGCACCTCTTCGAGGATCCGCACCCCGTCGCTGCCGGGATCGAGACCCCGCCGCCGTTCTCGAATGGTGTCAGCGGCGAACGTCGTGGGTACGGTGTTTCGCGGGTCAAGACATGCGCCCAGGTCCGCCGCCCGCGTCTCGTTGCCGCGGGAGGGTCCGACTCACCGATGCACCAGATCGGGAGGCGTCATGTCGATCCTCGAACAACCCACCCGGCAGCACGCTCAACCCACTCGGCGTCACGCTCAGCCCGCCAAGCCGATCATGACGCTCGACCTGCACAACGACCGGAATGCGCCAATGATCACCGTTTCCGGCGAGGTCGACATGAGCACCGCGCATCTCATCAGCGAGCTGGCCGAACACGTGATCACAGGGCGACCCGCACATCTGGTGCTCGATCTCTCCGGGGTGACCTTCTTCAGCGCCCACGGCATCAGCGCTCTGCTGCGGACACAGCGCGCCGCCGAGTCTGCCGAGGTCACGTTGGCCCTGCGCGCCACCGCTCCGTGCGTCACCTACCTGCTGGCAGTGACCGGCACCGGGATAGACCTGGACCTGCCGGCGACAGACGCGAGTCGGTGATCAGGTACGCCGGCCGTGACAGTCTCCGCCGGCCCGCCGCCTGACGGCCACGCGCCGCCCGGGAAAGGACCCGAGCGGCGCGTCTCCGACAAGGCGGGCGTTGCCTGGTGTGGTACTAGGCGCGCCTGGCCCACTGCTGGTTGGCGCCACCGTGGCAGGCCCAGAGGTGAAGCTGCGTCCCGTTGGCCGTTCCGGATGCGACGGCGTCGAGGCACAGCCCTGACTGGGCGCTGGTGATGGTGCCGTTGGAGTTCAGGTTCCACTGTTGGTTGGCTTGGCCGTTGCAGTCCCAGATGAGGACCGCTGTGCCGTTGCTGCTGCCCGCTCCGCTGGCGTCCAGGCACTTGTTGCCGTAGACGGTCAGGGTGCGGTTGGCGGTGTGGGTCCAACGCTGGTTGGTGCCACCGTGACAGTCCCACAGCTGCGGGCGGGCGCCGTTGCTGGTGCTGGAGTTGGGGATGTCGATGCACCGGCCGGACTGGCTACCCACGATCAGCACGTTCTGCTGGCTGGGCGGCGGGGTCGTCGGCGGGGGAGTGGTGGGCGGCACGTCCGACCCGAACTGGGTGAAGAACCGCCACACCTCCTGCTTGACCCAGCTCCGCGCGCCGCTCTCACAGCCGGCACACCCGTCCACCGGACCCTGCTGGTGGCCGCCGTCGAAGGCTGCCCAGAGCACCGGGTACCCGGGCTGGCAGGAGTACGCGGTGGTGATGTGGGTGCGGCTGCCGGCCGCCGGTTCGGGTGGGTTCTGCGCGGCGCATCCGTTGTTGCGGACGAACCTGTCGCGCAGCGATCGTCCGCTGGGGATGTTGTCGTTGATGCCGTGGATGCCCAGGTATGCCACGGGCTGGGTGCCGCCGCTGCATCCGCTGATGGCGCCCGGTGCCGCGATTGCCGCGACCGCCCGGAACACCGTCGGCCGGGAACACGCCAACGAGTAGCTCATCGCGCCGCCGTAGCTGAACCCGACCGAGAAGCGTTGTGTGGTGTCGACGCAGAGCGCGTTGTCGATCACGCGGATCATGTCGTCGGTGAAGGTGACGTCTTCACCGTTGGAGTTGCCCCAGCCGTTGTTGAGGCCCTGCGGGGCGACGAAGATGGTGCTGTTGTTCGCCTGTGACTGCATGCCGTAGTAGGCCCACGCGGCTCCGTCGGTTCCGCCCGAGGCGACCTGACTGGCGGTGCCGCCCAACCAGTGGAACCCGAAGGCCAGCCGGTGGGCGTAGGTGTTGTTGTAGTTGTCCGGCAGCCGAAGGATGAAGCTGCGGCTCTTCCCGCTGCTCTGGATGGTGTGGGTGCCGCTGTTCAGTCCGGGTGCCTTACCGCAGCCGGCTGTGGTGGCCGCGGACGCCGGTGTGACGGTCGTGAGGACGTACATTCCGACGGCGATCAGGACCAGCACCGCCATG
Source organism: Micromonospora sp. NPDC048947 (assembly GCF_040649495.1). Taxonomy (NCBI): domain Bacteria; kingdom Bacillati; phylum Actinomycetota; class Actinomycetes; order Micromonosporales; family Micromonosporaceae; genus Micromonospora; species Micromonospora sp. NPDC048947. The sequence goes on along the minus strand of NZ_JBEZFO010000001.1, from coordinate 704,678 downwards.
GCTGCCCCCAGCCAGGGGGCGGAGAGTTTGCGAAGTGGCACGGCCGAGCCTCCTTGTGGGTGGGCGAACATCCGTTGGACCGGTCCCCTCCCCGGGAACCTCATCGGGCTCAACTCCGGCTCCAGCGTTGGTTGGCCGCGCCGGTGCAGTCCCAGATCTGGACGCGGGTGCCGTTGGCGGTGCCGTTGCCGACCATGTCCAGGCACCGGCCTGAACCAACTCCGGTGATCGAGCCGTCGGCGTTGAGCCGCCACTTCTGGTTGGACTGGCCGTTGCAGTCCCAGATGATCACCAAGCTGCCGTTCGCGGTGCCGGCGCCGTTGACGTCGAGGCACTTGCCGCCGAAGACGCGCAGTTCCTGAGCGGCGGTCGAGGTCCAGCTCTGGTTGCTCTGACCGTGGCAGTCCCAGATGATCGCCGCAGCGCCGTTGGTCTGTGAGGCGCCGTTGACGTCGAGGCACCGTCCGGAGGACGTGCTGCGCAGGGCCGACGTGCCGCTCGGTGGCGGGGTCGTCGGCGGCGGGGTGGTCGGCGGCGTCGTGGGATCGGTGCTACCGAACTGGGTGAAGAACCTCCACACCTCGCCCTTGGTCCAGGTCCTGGCGCCGCTGTCTCCGCCGCCGTCCACCGGGCCGGGGGTGTGCCCGCCGTCGAAGGCGGCCCAGACCACCGGATAGCCGGAACGGCAGCCGGAGTAGGTGGTGGTGATGTGGGTCAGGCTGCCCGCCCTCGGCTCGGGTGGGTTCTGTGCGGTGCACCCGTTGTTCCGCACGAACGTGTCACGCAGGGACCGCCCGGCGGAGACGTTGAGCACCGGGTCCCCGATGCCGTGGATCCCCATGTACGCGACCGGCTGGTTGCCGCCGCTGCACCCGCTGAGCTGCCCGCCGGAGTAGACAGCGACAGCGCGGAAGACGGTTGGCCGGGAACAGGCCAGCGAGTAGCTCATGCCGCCGCCGTAGCTGAAGCCGAGCGCGAAGCGCTGTGTGGTGTCGACGCAGAGGTCCGCTTCGATCAGGCTGATCATGTTGTCGACGAAGGTGACGTCCTGGCCGCCGGGGTTGGCCCAGCCGTTGCCGTTGCCCTGGGGGGCGACGAAGATCGTGCTGTTGTTCGCCTGCTGCCGCAGCCCGTAGTAGGACCAGGCCGCACCGTCGGAACCGCCGCCGTCGACGTCGTTGGCGGTGCCACCGTTCCAGTGGAATCCGAAGATCAACCGATAGGCGTGGTTCCTGTCGTAGTTGTCAGGAATCCTCAGGATGAAACTACGGTTCTGGCCGCCGCTCTGGATGGACCGTTGGCCGCTGGTCAGCGTGGGCGCCTTGCCGCACCCGGCGGTCGCCGCGGCCGCTCCGATGTTCGCGGCCGACGCGGTGGTGTTCAGACCACCGGCCAGCGCCCCCGCGCTCACTGTCACGACGACGGCCGCCGCCGTCGCAAGCAGTCCAAGGATGGGTCTACGTCTTGTCATGAAGGGGCTCCCGCCACTCGGCACGAACTTCTTGAAAGGGGTCCATGGCAACCCGCACGCCGCCACGACGCGCCGCTGCAGGTCACACCCATCGACCACGTTGGCCGCGGACGAACCCCAGAAGACGCGATGTGCCGACGGCGCCCCGGCCGGCTGTCGACACAGGTCTGGCACAGGTTTGCGCCACTGGTCTAGCCGCCCACGCAGGACCAGCCGCTCCTCGAATCGATGGTGGCCACACCGTGCGCCCGAACACCACGTGACCGTTCGCCCGACGGTGCCGGAGCACCTGGCTCGGCGTCGAATCGATTCGCTCCGACGCTAGGTCTCGCAGTGAAATATGTCAATGCCGTGTCCGGCGGGTTGCGACCCGGTCGAGCCGGTCAGGCCCTCTTGAGGTCTGCCGCACCGAAGGAGACCGCGAACCGCTTGCACCAGATGGAGACGCTTCGAAAGTCGCCCGGCTTCACCGACGCCGGTAGCTCGTACACCTGGTTGCCCTTGTTGCCCTTGAGCTTCGCCAGCTCGACCCACACGCCGTCGTCGAACACCCGCCAGCCGGCCGTGCCCCGGATGACCGGTTGGTCGGTCAACCACACCCGCAGGTCCGGGCCGTTCGACGTGTTCAGGTCTCGGATGACGAGCTGGTGGTGCCCGTCGGCGAGCCGGTGAATCTCGGCACTTCCGGTCGTCCGGTGCTCATGGGTGACGAACTCGCCGGCCGTCAGGATCTCGTTCGCCGCCGGGGTGACCGCCGAGGTCGTCGCGGGGGCCGGCGTCGAGGACTCCGCCGTAGCGGACGCCGGGATCGGGGCGGCCGATGCCGTTCCTGCGCCGGGAATCGCTTCGTCCACGTAGGTGTCGGTGAACAGCTTCCACGGCTGGAACCAGTAGAGGGCCAGCATCGCCACGACGACAGCGGCGGCGAGACCCGTTCGGACCACCGGCGACCGGAACATCCGTTTTCTCACCCCCGCAGCGTACGGCCGCAGTCGCTGTCGAACTGTTCGCGAACCCTTTCCGAACTCTTACGACGCTCACCGCTCGGTATCTGCCAGCGCCTGTCCGCACGGGCAGGTTCCCTGGTCCTCGGGCAACGTCTTCACCGCGTCGGCGAGCAGGAGACGCAGGCGATCGATGTTCCGGGCGAAGACCGTGAACACCTCCTGCTGGGTCACGCCCTGACCGACCTCGACCCCCGAGTCGAGGTCGGTCACCAGGGACAACGCGGTGTAACACAGTGCCAGTTCGCGGGCCAACACCGCCTCCGGGTGGCCGGTCATGCCGACGACCGACCAGCCCTGCCGGCCGTACCACAACGATTCGGCACGGGTGGAGAATCGGGGCCCTTCGATGACGACCATGGTGCCGCCGTCGACCGGCTGCCAACCGGCCGACCGAGCGGCGTCGAGGACCGTGGCCCGTCCGACCGGACAGTAGGGGTCGGCGAAGGGCACGTGAATCACCTGTGGGGGTTTCCCGTCCGCGCGTGGCTGCCCATCGTGGTAGGTCTGCTCCCTGCCGCTGGTCCGGTCGACCAGTTGGTCCGGTACGACCAGGGTCCCCGGGCCCAGATCCGGTCGCAGGCCGCCCACGGCGCCCGGTGCGAGCACCTGGCGGACGCCGAGTGCGCGTAGTGCCCACAGGTTGGCCCGGTAGTTGATGCGGTGTGGGGGAAGGGTGTGTCGACGTCCGTGGCGGGGCAGGAACACCACCGGCCGCCCGGCGACACTTCCGACGGACAGCGCGTCGCTCGGCGGCCCGTACGGTGTGTCGACGGTGACCTCGGTGACGTCGTCGAGGAACTCGTAGAACCCCGATCCGCCGATCACGGCGACCGGCGCGCCATCGGGTGGGCTGATCTCTCCTGCTGACATGGATGCCCCTCCTGAGCGACGAGTAGGGAACGCGTGGAGCGAATTCACCGACGGTCGGTGCGTCGGTCGAGCGTGGCGGCGACGACCAGGACGACAACGATCGCGGCCCAGAGGACAGCCAGCCCGACAGCGAGCCCCAGCGGGTAGTCGCGGTCCGGTAGGCCCGGGTTCGGAGGCGCCGAGGGTGGTCGCCACAGCAGGGGCACGGCGATCAGCAGCAACGTGGCGCTGGCCATCAGACCGGCGACGATCCAGGCCAGACGTAACCGGTTCGTCACCAGTCGACCCAGCGCCAACCCGACCAGTCCGACCAGCGGTGCCACCAGGACGTCGTGCAGCACCGGGCCGCCGATCAGCCACGGCAGGGCGGTGCCGAGCTGAGGCAGGAGCAACCAACAGCCGTACGCGGTGGCCGTGGCGCCGACCACGAGCAGGAGCAGTCGGGTGACTCTCACCGCAGCACCTCCAGCCGGGCCACCCACTTGGTCTGCAGGACCCCAGGCCGGCTCGGCGCGATGAGTCGGCAGGGGTAACCGTGGTCGGGCGACAGCTCCTCGCCGTTGATCCGCAGCGCGAGCAGGGTCAGCGGGTCCCGGGCATGGGCCGCGGGGAGTGTGCTCGCCGCGTACAGGCCGTCGGTTTCCAGTGAGGTGACTCGAACCGGTCGGCCGGTCGGTGCGCCGGCCCAGCGGAGCAACTGCACGACGGGCACGCCGGTCCAGTGGGCCGAGGCGCTCCAGCCCTCGACACAGGCGATCGGCAGTTCCGCTGTGCGTTGCGGCAGGGCCGCGAGGTCGGCCAGGGACAGGCTGTTCCGCCCGCCCGACCAGACGATCTCCAGCCGCCAGTCCGGGGGAACGGAGATGTGCGCGGCAGCCGCCGTACGGTTGATCGGTACGCCCTGCGGCCCGGACGCGGAACGCCACGCCAGCGGCGACACCCGACGTAGCCACGGCACTGTGACCCCGGCGGTGGCCAGCACGGCGATGCCGGCGACGCCCGCCGAGGTACGGAGGAACGCCCGTCGCTCGGACGAGTCCCGATCGTCAGGCCCCGGTGTCGCAGCCGGCGCCGCTCCGCTGCGTCGCAGTGGCGTGCTCAGCGCCGCGCGGGCGACGGGGAGCTTCACCGCGACGTGCAGCAGCAGCGCGCCCACCACCAGCCAGGCGACCGCGTAGTGCGCCGTCGGAAAGAAGAACCCCCACGGGTACGACTGGGCGACGTTGAACAGGCCCGTGACCAGTTCGAAGAACGCCGCGCAGACCAGCACCAGGACGGAGATCCGTTCGAGGGCGTGGGCGGACAACCGGATCGGCTGACGCGCTGGCGGACGGACAAACAGCCGGGGGTAGACGCTCCACAGCTTGGCCAGCAGCAACGGGATCGCCGCGACACCGGAGAGCACGTGGACGCCCTGGGTGATCCGGTACAGGTTCACCGGTCGGGTCGGCCAGGTGAACCAGCCCGGCGGGTGCTGGATGTAGTGACTGAGCAGCCCGGTGCCGAAACACAGCCCGAACGCCACAGCGAGCCAGAGACCGAGCCGGGCGGTGACCAGTGGTGAGTGCGAGGGCGCGGTGAAGTCCTCGGGCACGGGGACGCGTGGCCGGCGGATCATGGACGCGCCAACTCGGCGAACCAGCGTGGACCGAACCGGAAACGGTCGACGACCCGCAGGCCGGCAGCGGCGGCGGCACTGGACACCGCCTCCGCTCCGACCCGCGCCCAGCGGAACACCGACCCGCGCAGTTCCCGATCGCCGGACGACCCGGACACCACGTACGCCTGTCCCTGCCAGAGCCCGGCCCCCGGGGGTTCCACCTCGACCAGCAGCGTTCCGTCGGCCGCGATCAGGGTGCCGCACCGGCGCAGCAGGCGGACCGGGTCGCCACCGATGCCGATGTTGCCGTCGATGAGCAGGGCGTGCGCCCACCTCCCCTCGCCGGGAAGGGGTTCGAAGACGTCGCGTCGCAGGGCGATGACCCCCCGGTCCTGGGTCAGACGTACCGCCTCGGCGGAGATGTCCACCCCCAGTGCGACGAGGCCGCGCTGGGCGAGTGCCCTGGTCAGCCGGCCGGGGCCGCAACCGAGGTCGATTGTGGGCCCGGTGCAGCGTGCGGCGACGGACTCGATCGCCGGTTCGGGCGGGCCGTGCCAGCGCCGTACCGGCAACAGGTCACGTCGCCCGTCGGTGTGCACCAGCCAATGGTCGGGTTGGGTCGCGGGCCTCGGGCGGCCGACCGGCGTGGCGTAGGCGTCAGGGTCTGCGGACCACCCGCCGAGTCTGCCCAGCACCACGGCGAAACCGTCGAGACTGATGGCCGAAGTCACCGGGGGTGCCCGATCAGCAGATGGCGGTCCACCGCCGTGACGGCGTCCGCGAACCGGGTGCCGGGCAGGTCGGCCGCGACCGCCAGCGCCGTCGACCAGTCGTCGACATCCCGCTGTACGGGCAGGATCGCCGGTTGCAGGCCGCGCCCGTGCAGCGCGGCGAGGGTGCGGCGCCCGGTGTCGTCGGTCGACATGGGTACGTCGCGTAAGGCGCTCGCGTACCTGGGATCGCGTAACCCGAGTGCCCACCAGCCGCCATCCAGCGCCGGTCCGAACACCGCCTGGTGTTCGGCGAGCCGGTCCAGGGCCGTGGTGAGCATTGCCGGCCCGATCTGCGGGGTGTCCATGCCGATCTGCAGCACCGGTCGGCCGGGAAATGCCGCAGCGGTGTCGGCGTGGGCGTTCGCGAGGCGGTCGGCGAACGTGTCGCCACGCTGCGCAAGCAGGTGCCAGCCCGCCAACGCGGCGGTGAGCTCCGCGCCGTACTCGGCATCGGCGAACCGACCGGTGTGGGCCAGCACGGGAATGGTCGAGGCGGTGGCGCGTACCGCCGCGAGGGTGTCCAACAGCGACGCCGCCGCGATCCGGGCCGCCTGGATGGGATCGGCGGGCGGGCAGAGGCGCGTCTTGGCCTGCCCGGCGACCGGTGCCTTCGCAACCAGGAGCAGGACGTTCACCGGCCACCACCGGCGGCGTCGGCGCGCAGCACTCCGGCGAAGTCCCGGGTCGCCCGCAGCGTGCCCCGGACCGACCCGGAGACCTTCGAGCTGGTACCGGCGGCCCGCGGCGCGTACGCGACGTCCAGTTCGAGGATTCGCCAGCCCGCTCCGGCCGCGCGCAGCAGCAGTTCCAGGGGATAGCCGAACGCGCGGTCGTCGACACCGAGTCCGAGCAGCGCCGCCCGGCGGGCGACCCGGATCGGGCTGATGTCGTACACCGGCACGCCGCGACGCCGCAGCAGGGCCGCGACCAGCGCGTTCCCGGCGCGGGCATGCCACGGCCAGGCGTCCGCCGAGACCGGTCGACGCCGTCCGACGGCGAGATCGGCCTGCCCGTCGAGCACCGCCGAGACGAGCCTGGGCAACTCGGCCGGGTCGAACGAGCCGTCCGCGTCGAGCACGCAGACCAGATCCGTCTCCGCCGCCAGCAGGCCGGCGTGTACTGCCGCTCCGTACCCCCGTCGCGGCTCGTGGACGACCCGCGCCCCGTACTCGGCCGCGACGACCGGCGAACCGTCGGTGGAGCCGTTGTCGACCACGATGGCGCGGTAGCCGGGCGGTAGCCCGCTCAGTACGGCAGGCAGTGCGGCCGCCTCGTCAAGACACGGCAGCACCACGTCGATCGTTGTGTGCATACCGGCGACGCTAGGCCCGCCACCGGCCGTCCGGACCGCTGTTGCTCCTTACGAATCGCTTACACGGCACCGGATCTTACGACTCTCTGACGTCTCACCGTGCGGCCGTCGAATGCCTGGTGGGAGGTCGTATCGTCGGCCGTCACCATGACCATGATGACCCGGCCGGGACGAACCCGGTCCGCCGACCTGACCGTCCTCGGCGTCGAGGTGGCACTGCTCGCCGTCGCCGTCGCCGTCGGTGCCCTGCTCAACCATCAGGGCGTACGACTGCACGCCGACGCGGCGCCGCTCTACGCGAGTTGGCAACCCCATCTGGGGCCCGGCACCCCCGTCGCGCTTCTCGTCGCGGCGCTGTTCGTCTGGCGGGGCACACGCTGGGGAACCGACACGCGGTGGCCGCGGCTGCTGGTGGTCGGCTATGTCGCCTCGCTGCTCTGGACGCTGTCCCTGGCTCTGGTGGACGGCTGGTCCGCGGGGTTGACCGAGCGGCTCACCGTGCAGGCCGAGTACCTGCACGAGGTGCCCCGGGTGACGGACGTCAGCATCATGCTGTCCGGCTTCGCCGACCGGATTCTCGACTTCCAGCCCGATTCGTGGTCCACCCACGCTGCCGCTCACCCACCGGGAGCGTTGCTGTTCTTCGTCTGGCTGGAGCGGATGGGCCTCGGCGGTGGGACCGTCGCCGGGCTCGCCTGCGTGCTGCTCGGCGCCACGGTGTCGGTGTCGGTTCCGGTGGCGCTGCGGGCACTCGGCGCCGAGGACGCTGCCCGGGCGGTGTGGCCGTTCCTGGTGCTCCTCCCGGGGGCGGTCTGGGTGGGCGCGTCCGCGGACGGGATCTTCGCCGCGGTGGTAGCGGCCGGGTTGGCGCTGCTGGCGGTGGGTGGCCGACCGGGGGCCGTACTGGGCGGGTTGTTACTCGGTTTCGCGCTCTACCTGTCGTACGGGTTCGTCCTGGTCGGGTTGCTCGCGTTGACAGTGGTGCTGCTCCGGGCGCGGGACCGCCTCGGCGTGTTCCTGGTCGCGGCGACGGCGGTCGCGGCCGTCGTCGCCGCGTTCACAGTCGCCGGCTTCTGGTGGTTGGACGGCTACCACCTGGTGGCACGTCGTTACTACCAGGGCTGGGCGGCGGAACGCCCGTACGGTTACTGGGTCTGGGCGAATCTTGCCGCCCTGCTGCTCTCGGCCGGCCCGGTGGTCGGGCCGGCGCTGCGGCGGGCGGTGGCCGCCTTGTCGATCCGAGCGCCGCACCCACCGCTCGCGACGGCCTTTCGGCAGCGGATCGCCAGCGCCGGACCCACTGTGTGGTTGCCCATCGCGGCGGCGGTGGCGGTGCTCGCGGCGGACCTGTCCGGGCTCAGCAAGGCAGAGGTCGAGCGGATCTGGCTACCGTTCGCCGTCTGGCTGTTGGTCGCCACCGCGCACCTGCCCCGCTGTCACCGGCGGTGGTGGTTGGCCGCCCAGGCCGCCACGGCTCTCGCCGTCAACCACCTACTGTGGACGGTGTCGTGACCGATGCCGGGTCTCGCATGACCGCTGTGGTGAAGTCGGCGATGCCGGCGGCGAAGCCGACCCGGGCGGTGAAACCAAGCAGCCGGGTGGCGCGCGCCGGGTCGGCCACGACATGCCGTACGTCGGCCGCCCGTCCGCCCCCGACCGTGACCGGCGCTGGCCCGCCCATCGCCGACGCCAGCTCGTGGGCCAGCTCGCCGACGGTGTGCGGCTCGCCCGAGCAGACGTTGATCGGGGTCAGGGGGTCCGGTGCCGGTGTCGTGAGGGCCAGCAGGTTGGCCGCCGCCACGTCGGTCACGTGCACGAAGTCGCGCCGTTGCCGGCCGTCCTCCAGCACCCGGGGCGCTCCTCCGGCGGCCAGTGCCGACCGGAAGATTGACGCGACCCCCGAATACGGGGTGTCGCGGGGCATTCGCGGACCGTAGACGTTGTGGTAGCGCAGGGCCCAGACCGATCCGCCGGTCTGCCGGGCCCAGGCGCCGGCGAGGTGTTCCTGGGCCAACTTGGTGGCGGCGTACGTGCTGTGCGGCTCCAGCGGCGCGTCCTCGGGCACCAGACCGGGGGAGAGCGCCTGGTCGCAGCGAGGGCAGGTCGGCTCGTAAAAGCCCTCGGCCAGGTCGGCGACCCGGCGGCCGGCAGGCCTGACGATTCCATGGGTGGGGCAGTGGTAGCGGCCCTCGCCGTAGACCACCATCGAGCTGGCCAGCACCAGTCGGCGTACCCCGGCGGCGTGCATCGCCGCGAGGAGGGTGGCAGTGCCGAGGTCGTTGTGCGCGGCGTATCGGGGGGCGTCGGCCGGGTCGATGCCGTGGCCGACCATGGCTGCCTGATGGCAGACCGCGTCGACCCCGGTCAGTAGCCGGGTCAGCAACTCGGTGTTCCGCACGTCGCCGACCACCAGGTCGTGCCGCTCGGTCCAGGGCGGTGCCGTCGCACCGTGCGCCTCGGGCAGGAGCGCGTCAACGGCCACCACCTCGTGCCCGTCGTCGGTGAGCAGGTCCGCGACGTGTGAGCCGATGAAGCCGGCCGCACCGGTGACAAGTATCCGCATTCCGGTCACCGTATGACCCCGCGTACGCCTGGGCGGGTTTCCGAACGCAGCCGTAAGAACCTCGCAAGGTTTGCTGGCGCGGGCGGCGGCTGGTGCGTGGCTACGCTGGGCCGATGGACATCTGGGGGAGACGTTGACGGGGCGGAACGGGGAAGGTCCGTGACGCAGCGTGTGCTGGTGGTCGACGACGATCAGACAGTGAGCGACGTCATTCGTCGTTACCTCGAGAACGATGGCTTCCAGGTGAGCCTCGCGGCGGACGGTGCGGCGGCACTGGCGGCCGTGGAGCGGCAGGCGCCACACCTGGTAGTGCTCGACCTGATGCTGCCCCGGATCAACGGCCTGGAGGTGTGCCGGGCACTGCGGGTACGGCCCGACGGCGTGCCGATCGTCATGCTGACCGCCCGCGGTGACGAGTCCGACCGGATCCTCGGGCTGCAACTCGGCGCGGACGACTACCTGACCAAGCCCTTCTCACCCCGGGAACTGGTGCTGCGGGTCCGTTCGGTGCTTCGTCGCGCCGGAGGTGGGACTCCACCTGAGCGGCCGGAGGCGCTCACCGACGGCGACCTGGTGGTGCACACGGCCTCCCGAACCGCCCGCCTCGCCGGTGCGGATCTGGCCCTGACGTTGCGCGAATTCGACCTGCTCGTCCATCTCATGCGGCATCCGTCCCGGGTCTTCGGCCGGGCCGAACTTCTTGAGCAGGTGTGGGGCTGGAACTTCGGGGACCATTCGACAGTGACAGTGCACGTACGCCGACTGCGGGAGAAGATCGAGGCCAACCCGGCCGATCCGCAGCGGATCGTGACCGTCTGGGGTGTCGGCTACCGCTACGAGCCGGCCCATGCGTGACGTACTCCTGATCTTCGCGATCGCCCTCGGCGCGGCCCTCGGCATCGGTCTCGCCGGCGCGGTGCTGCTCCGCGCGCTTCGACGCAGCTCGATCACCGTGCACCTCAGCGTGCTGCTCACCACCACAGTGGTCGCCGTCGCCGTCGGGGTGATGGCGGTCGCGGAGGCGATGTTCCTCTCCGCGCACGACAGTGAGGTGGTCCTGATCACCGTCGCGGCGGCGGCGGTGGTCAGCCTCGCCGTCGGCGGGCACTTCGGCCGGCGACTGGCCCGCGCCGCGGTGTGGCGTGACCAGGCTCGGGAGCGGGAACGGCAACTGGAGAAGGGACGACGCGACCTGGTCGCCTGGGTCTCCCACGACCTGCGGACCCCGCTGGCCGGGCTGCGGGCGATGGCGGAGGCGCTGGAGGACCGGGTGGTCCGCGATCCGGAAACGGTAGACGAGTACCACCGACGCATCCGCGTGGAGACCGACCGGATGACCCGACTCGTCGACGACCTGTTCGAGCTGTCCCGGATCAACGCGGGAGCGTTGCGGTTGTCGTTGACGGCGGTGCCGCTCGGCGAGGTGGTCTCGGACGCGCTGGCCAGCACCATCCCACTGGCCGACGCTCGCCGCATCAAGCTGATCGCCAGCGAGTCGGGGTGGCCCACTGTCGCCGCGAGCGAACCGGAACTGGCGCGGGTGGTGGCCAATCTGCTGCTCAACGCCGTCCGCTACACCCCGGCCGACGGCACCGTACGCATCGAAGCCGGCCGGGAGGAGGACCACGCCTGGCTGTCGGTTGCCGACACCTGTGGCGGCATCCCCCCGGCGGACCTTCCCCGGCTGTTCGACATCGCGTTCCGTGGTGAACCGGCCCGGACCCCTGGCCCCGGTGACGGTGGGGCGTCCGGAGGGCTCGGCCTGGCCATCGTTCGTGGCCTGGTGGAGGCGCACGGCGGTCGGGTCGAGGTGCGCAACACCTCCGACGGCTGCCAGTTCATGGTCCGCCTGGCGACCGCCTGAGGCGCACCCGGGCACTGCGCCGGAGGACAGCAGAGGGCGAGGTCGGCTTCGACGACGACGAGTGGTGGGAAGATCTAGTTTCCGCTGGACCGGTCCTACGGTGCTGGCTCTCGATGCCATGCCTCGGCGAGGACGGCGTAGGTGTAGCCGTCGACCCAGCCCAGTTCGGCGTGCCAGGAATCGCCGACGCCGTGCTCCTCACGACGCATGCCGACCTTCTCGAGGATGCGCACCGAGGCGAGGTTGTCCGCGAAGCAGCCGGCGGTGATTCTGCGAATGCCCAGGCTGTCGAATGCGTGCGCCACCACAGCGGTCACCGCCTCGGTCGCGTACCCATTTCCGCGGTAGGCCGGATCGAAGATGTAGCCGAGCTGGGCCTCGGTCCGTGGTGGCATGCCGGGTTGACCCATGCCGTCGACGACGTCGAGCGAGACGGTTCCGATCACCACGCCGTCGAGCGTGGCCGCCATGCTGTGGTCGTCGGGGTCTGCGGCCGCCCGTCGCCATGCCGCGCGGAAGGATGCGGGGTCGACCTGTGTGCGTAGTAGCCAGTGCGTGACCTGCGGCAGGTTTCGGTACTCCAGGATCCGGTCGACGTCCTCGTCCCGCACTGGGCGAAGCTCGAGGCGTTCAGTGCGTACGGTGGTGTTCTCCATGAGGCGGGACGCTAGTGGACGCACCCCGGCGGGACGTCCCAATATCATTGCGATGGCCCCGCCCCGTCCTCAGTGGCAGAGGGCGCACGGCTCAATCGACCCGCTGGGCCAGCACCTGCCCCGGCCAGGATCCCACCAGGAAGGTCTCGGTGGGGGTGAACCCCTGGCGCTCGTAGTACGCCACCAACTCGCCGCCACCGCCCGCCCAGCAGTCGACCCGTAGCAATCGCACGCCGGCGCGCCGGGTTTCCTCAACCGCGTGTGCCAACAGGGCCGACCCGATCTTTCGGCCGGCGAATCGTCGGTCGGAGACCAGGAGGCGGACGAACCGCTCGGGTTCGTCCGCGGGCGCGATCGGTGCCCGGGGGTCGGGCCCGGAATCCAACACCAGGGCTGCGGCGGGCGTCCCGTCGAGTTCCGCGATGAACGGGAGGTTCTCGCTCAGGTACCGATCGACCTGTTCGGCCCTTTCGGGTTTCTCCGAGAACGGCGTCGTGCCCCACTGTTCGGTGTTGCCGCGGTCGTTCATCCAGACCACCGCGGAGTCGAGCATGTCCAGTACGGCGGGTGCGTCGGCCGGACCACCGCGTCTGATGCGTACGCCGCCGGTGGTGTCGTCCATGAGCGAATGGTAATCCGAGAACTGGACCCTCGTGAGAGGAGGTGTCACCCGTCGTGGCCGTCGCCCCCGGGTCCGAACTCTCCCGAGGCCAGGGTCCGATTCATCGCCGCCAGTAGGCGCTCAAGGGTTCGGCGGTCACTGTCGGTCAGGCCGCGAAGGATCGCCGCCTCGTTGGCCAGATGTTCCTCGATGAGCCGGTCGGTCAACACCACGCCGGTCGGCGTCAGCCCGACCAGTCTGCCGCGCGCGTCGGCTGTGGAGACCGAGCGGGACACGAGGCCTCGGGCGATCAGCCGGTCCACCCGCTTGGTGACCGCCCCGGTGGTGACGAGCATCCGTTGGCTCAACTGGCCCGCCGTGAGCGTGTATGGCTCGCCCTCGCGGCGCAGCGCGGCGAGCACGTCGAAGTCGCCGTTGCCGAGGTCCGCAGCGGCGAACGGCGGCCGCAGGGCCACATCGAGGACAGCGGCCAGTTGTTGGATGCGACCGATGATCAGCAGCGGGGTGGGGTCGAGGTCCGGTCGCTCGCGACCCCACTGACCAACGATGTCGGCGATCCGGTCGTCATCCACTGTTGCATCTTAGCTTCCACGGAAGATAAATTGTCTTCCGTGGAAGACAACTCCCCTCGAACGTCAGCTCCGCTGGTCACGGCGTACGTGGATCCGTCCTGCCCGTTCGCCTGGATCACCTCCCGCTGGCTCATGGAGGTCGCGAAAATGCGGCCGCTCAATCTGCGGTTCGAGGTGATGAGCCTCGCGGTGATCAACGAGCATCGTGACCTGGAGCCCTGGTACCGCGAATTCAACGACCGGGCGTGGGGCCCGGCCAGGGTGTGCGTGGCGGCAGCGGCGCAACACGGCTCCGCCGCCCTCGCACGGCTGTACCCGGCGCTCGGCCGCCGGATCCACGACGGCGGCGACAAGGACTTCGACACCGTCGTCCCGCTGGCCCTGGCCGAGGCCGGCCTCCCCGCCGACCTGGCCGCCGCCGCCTCGCGCAGCGAGCTCGATCCACAGATGCGGGCCAGCACCGCCCGTGCGCAGCAACTGGTGGGCGAGGACCTCGGCACCCCGACGGTCGTCGTCGACGACGTGGCCTTCTTCGGGCCCGTGCTGAGCTCCATCCCTCGTGGCGAGGAGGCCGTCCGCGTCTTCGACGGCGCTCGCCTGCTCGCCGGCTGCCGGGCTTTCTCCGAGCTCAAACGCGCCCGGTCCGACGGCCTCACCTTCGCGTAGCTCCACCACCGCCGCTGGGGAGCTGGTTACCCCCGCACTGGTCGACCCAGGTCTGTCGATGCTTCGTCACCGGGTGTTCGGCGTCGCGTCGACTCGAATCGATAGTGTCCGTTGGCCGGCCACCGCCGGCGGTCCAGGCGGAGGGAGGACGATGCGCAGCACAACGGACTGGTCGACCCGCGCCTTGGGCGCTCTCGCGGGTGTGTGGCGGGTCATCGAACTCGCCGACGGGCAGGTCAGCGATCGACCAACCACCATCGAGCCCGAAGCGATGATCGCCGCCCTACTCGGCCCGCCACGCCCCTAGCGTGCGTACCGCTGTCGACGAGACAGCGGCCAGTTCGGGCTGCGCCGGCAGAAACACCGTGGGTACGCCCAGTGACTGGTTCATCGCTGCGAGCTGGTACTCGGCCCGGAGGTCGGTGGTGTTACGCACTCCACGGACGATCACTCCTGCTTCCCGGAGACGACAGTAGGTGGCGGTCAACCCGCTCCAGGCCGCAACGGTGACCGAGGTCCACTCGACCGGCAGCACGGCCCGGACGGCGGCCGCCCGAGCCTCTTCGTCGCTGCCAGGATGCTTGATGCTGTTGACCGCGACGAGCACGACCACTTCGTCGAAGAGAGCACGTGCCCGGCTGACCACATTCACATGCCCCGGAGTGAAGGGATCGAAGCTACCGGGGTAGACGGCTCGCACCCGTACGCGGCCGGAGGCCCGTGCTGTCGGACGCGACGATTCGGGTGTCACTGCCGCAAGACCCGCTGCGCATCGCTGATGACCTGCTCCGAGGCGATTGGGGCCCACGACGCGAACAGCTCCCGGAAGTAGGCCCCGTGCCGGTCCGCCACCGCAGGATCGTGCTCGATGACGTCCAGCTCGTTGACGATGCTCAGGTCCACCAGGGATTGAAGTTGAGTCTCGCCGGGCGTCCGCACCTGACGTGCGAAGCGGTCGAACACCTCGCCGGTCCTTGCCAGCTCCCGCCAGCTGCGTCCACGGTCGCAGGCGCCGTACAGATAGACGAGCTCCTCGGCGCCGGCGCCAACGAGATCCCGCAGCACCGCACGATCGGCCCGATCCAGCAGGGTGAGGTCGAATCCGTCGGTCCCGTAGACGGCGTGGGTGAGGCCCGCTGCTTGCACGTCACGTGCGCAGCCGAGCACGGCGAGTCGTTCGCTGACTCGACAGAGGTGGGCGTACAGGTTGCCTCCGGGATGGGCGATCTGCTCAGCTCCCTGCCGGCGGAGCCAGACCCGCACGCCGTCGTCGGTGCTCATGGTCCGACTGTAGGCATCGACCGTCGAATCCGATGGCCACCGGACGTGGGCAATATGTCACAGCGCCGTGGGCATGCCTGGCGTCGCGGCGGCCGCGAACACGTTGTCGCGGTCGAAAATGCGGGGTACGCGCAGCGCCGGTGCCACACACTCTCCATCATGCTGGCATCGGTTCGTAGCGTCGCGGACCTGGCCGCTGCGCAAGCGCAGGGTCATGAGGTCAAATTCCTGTTCTTCTGGGGGCACCAGCCTGAACGTGACGGGGGTGTCGGCGCAGGCTGCCTGAGCCAGTGGTGGTCGGCGTCGTTCACCGCCAACGACAGGCGGTTCGCCACTGCGGAGCACTACATGATGTGGCGCAAGGCCACCCTGTTCGGCGACCGCGCGATGGCGGAACAGATCCTCGCCGCGCCGCATCCCCACGCCGCGAAGGTGCTGGGGGGACGCGTCGCGGGTTTCGATCAGCAGACCTGGAGCGAACACCGCTTCGCGATCGTGGTGGCCGGCAACCTCGCGATATTCGATCAGCATCCCGCACTCCGGGCGTTTCTGCTGGCTACCGGGCAGCGAGTCCTGGTGGAGGCCAGCCCGGTCGACCGGATCTGGGGCATCGGCCTGAACCGCGACGATCCGGCTGCGAGCGACCCCGCCTGTTGGCGAGGGCTCAACCTGCTGGGCTTCGTGCCGTTATGCCGAAGTCGGCATAACGCGACTTATGCGGACCTAACGGTTATGCCGATGGGGCCTCCGGAGAAGTCTCGTCCCGCTCAGGAACGTGAGGCACCCGGGCCATCGGTATTGCGACGCCGGGTGAGCCGGGCAACCCGCCGTCGTTGCCAGCGGCGAGGGATCGTTGGCGTGAGATGACGCGCGGATCGCGCATGACAGTGAGTCGTCACGTTCTGTACCAGTACTCTTCCAACCTTTGCGGCGCCGTCACCGTCGCATCCGGCGCATCATCGACGCCTGCCGCAGGAAGGCGCTCGGCACTGCACCAAGAGGGCTGTCGCCCGATGGCATGATGCAGCGATGCTCCCTACCCGCCGTTCCCTTCATGACCGCGTCGCGGCGTCGTTGGCCGCCTGCGCCGACGGTGAACTGTCGGCCTTGTTGCAGGCCGCGTCACCCGTGGGTGTAGGCGTGGGAGGCGGCTCTTCGATCGCCGATGTCGATGGCACGCCCGTGTTCGTCAAGCGGGTTCCGATCACCGACCGGGAGCTGGATCATCCGCACAGCACGGCGAACCTGTTCGACCTGCCGGTCCGTTGCCAATACGGCATGTACCGCCTGGCCGGTCCGGGCTTCGGCGCGTGGCGCGAGCTGGCCGCAAACCAGAGCGTCACCGAGGGCGTCCTCGCCGGGGAGACGGAATCGTTCCCGCTGTTGCACCACTGGCGGGTGCTGCCCGGCCGCCCGCCGGTCGCGCCCGAGCACCTCGACATCGACGCCGTCGTCGCCCAGTTCGGTGGTAACCAGGCCGTGCGTGCCCGGTTCGAAGCGCTGGCGGGCGCGACCGCGAGCCTCGTGCTGTTTCTCGAATATCTCCCCGACGGATTGCCCCGCTGGCTTGACGACCCGGTCGGCAGAGCCGCGACGGTCGAGCGGCAGTTGTTCGAGATGGTGGCGTTCCTGTGTCACCGCGAGCTGCTGCACTTGGACGGACACTTCGGCAACATCAGGGCCGACGACGACCGGCTCTACCTGGTCGACTTCGGGCTCGCCACCTCACCGCGCTTCGACCTGTCGGACGCCGAGCGCGACTTCGCTGCCCGCAATGCCGGTCACGATGCCGACTACGCTTCCATGCGGCTGGTGAACTGGCTGGTCACCTCGGTGTGCGGGGTGCCCGTGCCGGCCGACAGCGGTCCCATCGCCCGCGACCAGTTTGTGCGCCGATGTGCGACCGGAGACATCCCACCGGACGTGCCGCCGCCCGTGAGGGAGATCATTGCCAGACACGCCCCCGCAGCCGCCCGGATGAACGACTTCTGCTGGCGCCTGTTCGACGGCGACCTTCACGCCGAGTATCCCGGCTGAAACCACGGTCCGGATCAATGCGGATCGGGCAAGTTGAGGAAGCGGACAACACCCTCCTCTCGGCTCCGGACGTCGTCGGGTCGACGAGCCCCTCGTTGAATCGAGGATTCCTGTGTGCAGCCGACCTGCTGGCTCGTCGGCGAGCCAGCGGGTGGCGTCGGCATAATCACAAGTTCTCCAGGAAGGCGACGATCGTGTCGGTGGGCTGGTAGCGCCCTGGAGTAGTGCCGAGCGGCGTGGTTCGGGCCAGCGCGCGTTCCTTGAGTGCGAGGTCGGCGTGGATATAGATCTGGGTTGTGGCAACGCTTTCGTGGCCGAGCCAGAGGGCGATGACGGTGGTGTCGACTCCGGCGTTCAACAACCGCATGGCTGCGGAGTGGCGCAGGACATGCGGGGAGATCTTTTTCTCGGCGAGGGTCGGGCAGGCCAGTGCGGCGGTCGCGGCGTGCTTGGTTACTCGCCGTTCGAGCGCGTCCCGGGTGATGGCGGTGCCCGAGCGGGTGGGGAACAGTGGGTCGGCGGGTACTCCGCCGCGGTCTTTGAGCCAGTTCTTCAGCGTGGTGACGGTGTCCTTGGTCAGCGGCGTGATCCGCTGTTTGCGGCCTTTGCCGATGCAGCTGACGTGCGCTCCGGTGCCCAGGTGTGGGGCGTGCAGGTAGACCGCGAACGGGCGGACCGCGTTCATCCGTAGAGCGTGCCACCAGGGGTCCCCGGCCGGTGCGGTCGCCCATGCGATGGCATGCTCGACAGTGACCGTGTGGGCGTCTTCGTCGTGCAAGTAGTCCAGGAACTGTCCGAGGAGCTTTTCCGCGCGTTCGAGTTTGTAGCCCAAGGCCCGGCGGACGGCCAGGTAATCGGCGAGGGTCTGCCGCAGGGCGCTCATGCGGCTGCCTCCGGCGTCGGCCAGGGACGGGCGACGCGACGCAGTCCTTCGATGTCGACCTTGGCGTAGATGGCTGTCGTTGCCGTGTGCTGGTGGCGCAGCACCTGGCCGATCTCGGTGAGCGATCCGCCGGCGGCGAGCATGGCAGTCGCGGCGCTGTGCCGCAGCCGGTGTCCGCGGACGATGCCGAGGCCGGCTTTACGCGCGGCCACTGCAGCGACGTTGCTGACCGCGTCGGGACTCATGGGCCGGTATGGGCCCCGGGCACAGAGGAACACCTCCCGATGCACACCCGCCTGTCGGCCGTCCTGCAGGTACGCCACGATCGCGCTCCCCGCGTCACCCGGCAGAGGTAGTCGCTCGTGGCGGCTTCCTTTGCCCATGATCATGACCTCGCCGCGGCGCCAGTCGATGTGATCGAGCCGCAGGCAAGCCACCTCACCGGAACGCAGGCCCAACCGGGCAAGCAGCTTGAGGATGGCCAGATTGCGACGCCCCACCGCAGTGGCTAGGTCGCAGGTCGCCAACATGGCGGCAACCCGCTCCGCGGGCAGCGCCTTGGGCAACCCGGCCAGTCTCCGGCTGTTGGCCGCCGGCACCGCGCTGGCCAATCCTGCCGAAACGACGCCCTCAACATGCAGGAAACGCAACAGGGAACGCAGCGCAGTGACCGTCGGTGGAACCGACGCCGGCCGGACCTGGGATTCCGCGACAATGAAGGCGGTTACATCCTCAGCAGTCAGCGACGGCAGATCCAGCCCACCGCGCTCCGTCAGGCTCACCAGGAACGGGCGCACGAGCTGTGTCCGCAGCGAGACCGTCGGCTGCGCCAGGCCCCGCTCCTTGGCCAGATAGCCAGCGAACCGGAGGAGCAGTGCATCGACCTCGCCGACAGGCGCCTGCTCCGGTGACCTGATCACACCGACGCCGCGAAGGTAAGCCAACGCTGACGCGAATGAGCTGACCCGCAACCGCGTCTGACGGCCTCTTGCGTGACGTTCAACCAGGAATTCTTCGATCAGCCCTTCGCTCAGTACGCCGGCCCCGAGTGCGCGGGTTTCCAACCAGCGACTCAGATGTCCCACGTGCTGGCGGTAAAGCGTCACGGTCCCAGCCGCGTAGCCCTGGGCGGCCAACACTGCCGCGAAGCCGTCAACGTGCGGCATCAGCGGCCCGGACATCGGCACGGCATCACTCGACATGTTCAGTCCCCTCCCTCGTCATCGACAGGAGGAGGCAACCTCGCCCGATGATCGGCTTATGCCGACATGTGAACCATCGAACACCAGGAATATGCGGCTGCCCGCTGGTCAGATCGGCATAACCACCAGGTCCGCATAAGCGCTCATGCAGGTGCGTGAGGCGCTCGAGGATCAAGGTCGGCAGCGGACGGTTCCGGCGTGACTCCCGGCCTCGCCGGACGTCCGGTCATCTTCCTCGATGTGGAGGGACCGCTGATTCCGTTCAAGGCCCGACCGGGTGGCCAGAGACGTCCGTCGGGCGGGACCGCCAAGCGGCAGACGGAAACTACCGGCAACCCCCTCCTTGTTCGTCTCAACCCGGATGACGGTCGTCGCCTGCTCGCCTTAAAGGGCGAGTTGGTCTGGGCGACGACGTGGATGGCGGAGGCGAACGAGGTCGTCTCCCCCCGGCTCGGGCTTCCGGACCTGCCCGTCGTTGACTGGCCCGACGACGACGAGGAGACGGGGCGTGGCCTGCACTGGAAGACAGCGTTCCTGACCCGGTGGGCAGCAGGGGGCCCCTTCGTGTGGCTCGACGACGAGATCACCGAAGCCGACCGTCGCTTCGTGAGGGCCCACCACCCGGCGCGGGCGCTGCTGCATCGCGTCGACCCGTACACGGGCCTGACCGAGGCGGACTTCGCCGTCGTCCATCGATGGCTTCGGGAGGGTGACGGCACTGTCTGACCGGGACCGTGGATGACGGGTGGCGTGACCGGGGTCGCGAGGGAGCGGCCATGGTCGATCCCTTGACACTCATAGATGCGATCGCTAACACTTGTCCGCAACGCGAACTTAACGAACCGAACACATTGTGTCTGTGGTCGTGTGATGCGCCAGAGGCACCGCGTGCGAACCCTCCACCCCGTCGCCAGGGCCGCTCAAGCCTGAGCCCGGATACCGCCTGCTGTTGTTAACGCTAACATAGATGATTTTGCGAGAGGGGCCGGGATGGCGATTCTGTCGGGAGCATCGACAATGCGTCTGCGTGCCCTGCTCGTGCTGTCTGCCGTCGCCGCCACGGCTGTCGTGGTGGTGGCCGACAAACCGGCCCACGCCGCCACGCTGCCGACCGGTGCCGTCTCGCTGGAGGCGGTCAACCAGGCCGGACGGTACGTGCGGCACATCGACTACCTCGGTCAACTCGACCCGGTCACCTCCAGCAGTGCCAACCAGACCAAGCTGGATGCCACCTTCACAGTGGTGAACGGTCTGGCGTCGCCGACCTGCTACTCATTGCAGACCAGGACAGGCATGTTCCTGCGGCACCGCGACTACCGGCTCCGGGTCGATCCGAACACCGGCGACGCGGCATTCCGGGCCGACGCCACCTTCTGTGCGGTGGAGGGCTCGGTCGGCGGATCGGTGGCACTCGTCTCGTACAACTATCCGAACCGGCGGATCCGGCACCGCGACTTCGCACTCTGGCTCGACGCCTACCAGGACACGGCCGCGTTCCGGGCGGACAGCTCCTTTCGTCTCGTCGCGCCCTGGGCGCCCAGGACCACCAAGGGGCCGGTGATCCCGGGTCTCTTCGCCGACCCGCACCTCACCGTGTTCAACGGCCGCTACTACCTGTACCCGACCACCGACGGCTACGCGAGCTGGGCCGGCACCTACTACAAGGCGTTCTCCTCGACCGACCTGGTCAACTGGACAGATCACGGCGTGATCCTCGACCACGGTCCGGACGTGTCCTGGGCGGACAACTCGGCCTGGGCGCCGGCGGTGGCCAGCGCCAACGGCCGCTACTACCTGTACTTCAGCGGTGGGGCGGCCAGCGGCAACACGGCCAAACAGCTGGGCGTGGCGGTGGCCGACAGCCCCACCGGGCCGTTCCGTGACGCGCTGGGCCGGCCGCTGATCCGCAGCGACCAGTTCTCCGGCGGGCAGACGATCGACCCCATGGTGTTCACCGACGACGACGGGCAGTCCTACCTGTACTGGGGGCAGGGCGTCGCGCGGGCGGTGCGGCTGAACACCGACATGGTCTCCTTCGACGCGACGCAGACGCGGGTCGTCACCCCCTCGGGCTACAACGAGGCACCGTTCGTGTTCAAGCGCAACGGTATCTACTACTTCATGTGGTCGGAGAACGACACGCGCAGTGAGGACTACCGGGTCGCCTACGCCACCGGCTCTTCACCCCTCGGGCCGTGGACAAGGCGCGGCGTGGTGCTGCAGAAGCGCCTCGACATCGGCGTCAAGGGCACCGGTCACCACTCTGTGGTCCGCGCACCCGGCAGCGACACCTGGTACATCGCCTACCACCGCTTCGCCGTACCAACCGGCAACGGCACCAACCGCGAGACCACCATCGACCGGATGGAGTTCAGCACCGACGGCACCATCCGGCCTGTCGTACCGACGCTCTAGCTGACTGGCAAGCCCCTGCGCGAAGGAGAGAGACACATGTCGAGAGTCCTCGCCCGGCTCTGCGCGGTTGCGGTGGCCGCGAGCCTGCTGTTCACCACCTGGTCGGCGGCGACACCGAAGGAGGCGGCCGCGCTCGACCCGACCGTCGGCTACCTGATGGCGCACTTCACCGGAGAGTCGTCGACCGACCAGCAGATCTACCTCGCCCACAGCACCGACGGCCTACGCTGGACCGACCTCAACAACGGCGGGCTCGTGCTGCGGTCCACTGTCGGCACCCGCGGCGTCCGCGACCCCGCCCTGATCCGCTCGCCCGCCGGCGACCGGTACTGGATCATCGCCACCGACCTGTGCATCGGCTGCGGTCAGGACTGGTCGACCGCGATCAACAACGGCAGTCGCAACCTCGTCGTGTGGGAGTCCACCGACCTGGTCAACTGGTCGGCGCCGTGGCTGCTGAACGTCGCCGGCGCAATTCCAGACGGACGCAACGCCTGGGCTCCGGAGGCGATCTGGAACCCGGCCACCGGTGACTACGTCCTCTACTGGGCGACGAACGTACCGCTCAACGGCGCGACCAAGCACCGCATCTACTACGCGCGCACGGCGAACTTCCGCAGCATCACCACGCCGCAGGTCTTCGTCAACCGGCCGGGAAACCAGGAGATCATCGATACCCAGATCGTCGAGGTCCCGACCGGAGTCGGCGCGTACCGCTACGTCCGGGCCTCCCGGGACGGCCAGATCGCCATCGAGGGCAGCAACTCCATCCTCGGCACCTGGACCAGCCTCGGAAACCTCTCCGGCATCGGGCTGACCGGCGCGCAGGTCGAAGGCCCGATGTGGATGAAGATGAACGCCCGCAACGAGTGGGTGCTCTACCTTGACCAGTACTCCAGCGGGCGCGGCTACCTGCCGGTCCTGACCACCGATCCGTCGAGCCCGGGCAGCTACCGACTGCCGGCGTCCGGCTCGTACGCGATGGGCGGCACCAAGAAACGGCACGGAACGATCCTCAACCTGACCGCGGCCGAACAGAACCGGGTGCTCGCCCGCTGGCCCGCCACAGCTGTCAACCGGATCCAGTCGTACAACTTCCAGGACCGGTACGTGCGGCACTACGACTACGACGCCCGCATCGACCCGAACGTCAGCCCCGCCCAGGACGGCCAGTGGCGGCTCGTGCCCGGCCTGGTCGGCTCCGGCACCGTCTCCCTCCAGTCGGTCAACTACCCGGGCCACTACCTGCGCCACTACGGATACGACTTCCGGCTGGAAGCCAACGACGGCACCGCCACCTTCGCCGCCGACGCCACCTTCCGGCAGGTCGCCGGCCTCGCCAACTCGTCGTGGACGTCGTTCCAGTCCTACAGCCACCCGGACCGCTACCTCCGGCACTACAGCTACCTGCTCCGGCTCGATCCGGTGTCCGACGCCCAGAGCCGTGCCGACGCCACCTTCCGCGTGACCAGCTGAACCTGGTCCCTCTTCAAGGAGTTCCGACTGTGGCACTACATCGACGGGTGATCTCCGCCCTGGTGGCCGCGTTGACGGCAATGGTTGGCGTCGTCGCCGTCGCGTCGTCGCCGGCCACCGCCGCCACCAACCAGTTCCGAGGCATGAACTGGGCCATGTTGGGTGACAACTTCAAGACCAGTCCGCTCGTCGTGCAGGGCCTGAGCATGTCCGACAGCAACGCGACAGTGCGGGCCAAGGCCAACGCCCTCTACGACGACATGGCGTCCACCATGGGGGTCAACACCGTCCGACTGCCCATCAACACCCACACGGTGGGGACAGCCTGGTGGGAGGCGTACCGAGGCGCCATCGACGCGGCCACCGCCCGGGGCTTCAAGGTCATCCTCGCCTACTGGGAGGACGGCGCCGCCTCCGGCGGCAGGATCACGAACCTCGCCGCGTGGAACGCGATGTGGTCCACTGTGACAAACACGTACGGCACGAACACCAACGTCTACTTCGAGCCGATGAACGAGCCGCACGGCTACAGCTCAGCCGAGTGGCGCAACGTCGCGGCGAACTGGCTCAGCTACCACTACTCGGCGGTGCCCGGCCGGGTGCTGATCGGCGGCACCGGCTTCAGCCAGGACCTGCGCGACATTTGCAACGACAGCCGCTTCAACTCGACGCTGTTGTCCTTCCACTACTACGCCTTCTTCTACGGCGCGATGACCTACGACGCCTTCCGCAGCCACATCCAGGCCCGCCTCGGCAACTGCGCCTCCCGGGCGGTCGCGACCGAGTTCGGCGCTCCCATGAACGACGGCCGCAACTACGCCGACGCGGGCAGCACCGACAACTTCGTGCGCTACATCCGCGCCATGGCCCAGGTCATGCGCGACAACCAGATGGGTGGCACCTACTGGCCCGCCCTCGGTGGCAAGACCGGCACCATTGGCTACGACTGGTACTCGATGTTCGCGCTGAGTGGCAGCGGCACCGACCTCAACCTGACCGTCCGCAACACCTCCGGCGCGGACCGGATCCGGTACGCGTGGGGCGACACCGTCGGCGACGGCCCGACGACGCCCCCACCGTCGACGGGCTCGTTCTACCGGATCGATGTGCGGCACAGTGGCAAGGCCATGGACGTCCAGCAGCCGAACACCGACAACGGCGCGCGCGTCGGCCAGTACACGTACGGCGGTGGTGCGTGGCAGCAGTGGCAGTTCCAGGATGCCGGCAGCGGCTACTGGCGCATCGTCAGCCGGCACAGCGGAAAGTGCCTCGACGTGGTGAGCGCATCGACCGCCGACGGCGCCGAGCTCGTCCAGTACACCTGCGGCACCGGCGCCAACCAGCAGTTCCAGATGGTCGCCAACGGCAGCTACTTCCAACTCCGGGCACGGCACAGCAACAAGTGCGTGGACGTACCGGCATCCGCGACCGCGGACGGGGTCGTCCTCAAGCAGTATTCGTGCAACACCGGCGCCAACCAGCAGTGGTCCCGTACCGCCGTCTGACGGTCGTCCGGACGTAACGACCGATCAGCGGTGGCCTTCCCAGGCCGGACAACGGCGGGTTGCTTGTGAGTAATCCGTCGTTGTCCGGGCGGCGGGCCGCTCCGTAGCGTCGCGGCAGACCTCCGGCTTCGGCGCCCACTCCCTGACGTACATCGGCCCGGACCTCTCCGGGGTCGACGCTCCCGACGGTGTCACGCCCGGCCGCTGGTGGACGCACCACGTCAATTCCAGCCCGGTCGCTCCGGGCGTCCGCCGCCGTCCTGCAATCGACAGGCATGCTAGTTTGATGTCCCGCGAAGCGGAGTCCACGGAAGCACCGGGACAACCAGCGCGGACCTCTGTTCCTACCTCGTAGCCCAGCGTGCCCTCATGCGCGCCCGGGAGGAGCTGTCGTGCCCAGAGAAGTAATCGCCTTCGTGCCTCAACACACCACCACCAAGTCGCGTGTCATGGCAATCGTCGACAGAGGCAACGGCAACGAATTGGATGCCATCGCGACGCTCGATTGGCCACACCAGGCGGTCGCCATTTGCAACCTGTTGAACTCTCCAGACAAGGGGCAGGAGAACTTCTCCGGCCTCTGGCTCAGTCTGCCGGCAAGCGTCCGATCCGGGCTTGAGCAAGCAGCCCAACAGCGCGTCGACGTCACCGATGAACGGCAGTTCCTTGCCACCTGGTTCGTGAGCGAACTCGACGCCCCCAACCTGCCGAGGGATGGCAGCAAGATCGATTGGGCAGGGCTGTTTCCCGTCGCGCAGTGTCCCGCCGATGGGTGCGACTACTGCGACGGCTGTCCGTCGTATGCCGAACGCCGACGTGATGACGCCGGCAGCGGCCAGTGCGGCCCCGGCGGATCGTGCCGCTGTCTGATGGAGAGCTCGGACGACGACGAAGACGTCTGCGTATGTCCCTCGTGGGGCGTCGGCCCTCGCTGGGCTGCTGCTCTGTACCAGTCGTTGTGCGGTATGGCGGAGGTCCTTGTTGATCAGGCGGATGGCCTCATGTGGGGGATCGAAGGTCCCGCGGTCGCGTTTCCGGCTTCGTTGATCGCGCAGCCGCCAGAGTTCTTCGTTCGGCTCGCGCAGACCTGCGTCGACCTGTGCGACCTGCTGGCCAGGGGAGTGACGCCTGTGCCACACACCATCGCTGAGCTGCTGATGCTCGACGAGGCAGCGCGCTCTCACCTCGAGAGCCACACGACGAGTGCCGGCCTCGATGTCGACGCCATGATGCAGGAGTTCGAACACCTTCCCGAAGGACACGGTGACTTCGAGTTGGACGCCCTGTGGATGTTCCAGTTCACCAACTCGGACTGGGAGAAGATCACCGAGTCCG
Source organism: Micromonospora sp. NPDC048947 (assembly GCF_040649495.1). Classification (NCBI taxonomy): domain Bacteria; kingdom Bacillati; phylum Actinomycetota; class Actinomycetes; order Micromonosporales; family Micromonosporaceae; genus Micromonospora; species Micromonospora sp. NPDC048947. The sequence continues at coordinate 678,568 of NZ_JBEZFO010000001.1, read as the reverse complement.
AGACGACGTACCAGCCGTACTCCATGGACCGCATCTTCGACCTGCTCCCGGAGGCTGCGGAGTGGCCCCGGAACGCGAGGCTGGCGTAGCAACGGATTCGTGTCCACCAGCACAGCCAGCGTGCTGAGCCGGCGGTGACAGCGTTTGCGCTGTCACCGCCGGCCTGGCCTACGCAGCGGCGGTCACGGCAGCGGACGGCCGAGTCGGGCACAGGTAGAGGTTCCGTAGGTTCCGCCCGTGAAGGCGGGGAACTTCAGGGACGCCCGCGACTGCGGCCCGAACTGGCCGTCCGCGGTGATGCCCGCCTTGCTCTGGGCGAACTTCAGCGCGTTGAAGGTCAATTGGCCGAACGCCGCGTCATCGCTGAGCAGCGCCTTGCCCGCGGGTGCGAGGTAACAGTCGTTCAGGGCCCACTGGAGGGCCAGCGTGCCCGGCCCGGCGTCGCCCCAGACCAGCGAGCATGGCAGGACGCCGTACTTGCCGACGGGCGCGGCGACCTGATAACCCGCCTGGTTGCTGACGACGGTGTAGGACTCGCATTCCGGCTGACTGCGAGCGTGGGCGGGGCTGGCGGCGACGAGCGTGCCCGCGAGCACGGTCATGACCATTGCGATCAGTACTGCCAAACGTTTCATCGAGTTTCTCCTTCATCGCAGTGTCGTCCGGTGCCCGGGCCCCCGTCGCGCTTCTACCCGGGCAGCCGGACTCCTCGGCGGACACCCACCGCACGGCTCGTGTCCTGAAGTCAGGCTGGTCCGGCACGAGGTTGTCCGACAGGGCGGCGGCACCGGACAAACAACGTCGGACAATCCGTCCGACGTTTGCGCAGCTCGGTCAGCGACTCGACGGTGGGCCGCAGGAAGGGTCGTACCGCTCTGAGGGGATGTGCGTCGCCCACTCCTGCCGGGTCAGCTCACGGCCGGCAGTGGCGCAGATCTCGGCCCTGGCGGCGCGGAGATCGAACGACCAGCGGATGATCCGCCCGTCCTCGGCGCCGGAGATGAGAGTTCCGGCCGCGGTGAAGGCGAGCCCGCGGACTCTCGCACCATGGCCGCTGAGGGTCGTAACCCGTTGCCGGGTAACGGTGTCCCAGACGACGATGGTGCGGTCGTCGCCAGCGGACGCGATCCTGCGCCCGTCGCGACTGAAGGCGAGGACCTGGACGGGTGCGGTGTGGCCGTGCAGGACGGCCAGTTCGTTGCCGGTCGCGGCGTCCCAGAGCTTGACGCCACGGCTGTCGCCGGCGGTCGCGAGCAGAGCTCCGTCGGGGCTGACCGCGACGTCCTGCACTGTCCCCTGCTGGCTCTTCACTCGGCTGAGAAGTTTGCCGGTGGTGACGTCCCACGTGTTGACGAAGCCGCCCACGCTCGCGCCCAGGAGACGGCGGCCGTCCGGGGTGAAGGCCAGCGACGTGACGATCTGTGCCGGGAACCTGGCCGTGATGTCGGTCGGGTTGTTGATATCCCCGACGTCCCAGATGAAGGGGCCGAGCGTGGCGGCTGCGACGAGACGGCCACCAGGATCGAAGGCGACGTCGGTGGACGCACCGATTCCCTTGGACACGATCGGTCTTGTGGCATGTCGTCGACGTTGGAGATCCCAGATCGTGATGATGTTGTTCCGAGTCACGGCGGCGAGCCGGAGCCCGTCGGGGCTGAACGCGACGGCCTGCACCTCGTCTGCGTGCCCGGCGAGGACGGCCACTTGTTCACCGTCGGTGTCCCAGAGGCGGACCGTGCCGTCGCTGCCCGCCGAGGCGACACGGGTTCCGTCCGGGCTGATCTTCAGATCCTTGACCTGCGCCGCGAAACCGCTGAACGGGGCGTCCTGCAGATCGTGGAGCACGATGGTTCCGTTGAAGCCCGCCGAGGCGAGCATCGCCCCGTCCGGGCTCAGTGCGACGGACACCGTTTCGGTGCGGCCGCGGTCCTGGAAGGTCTGCAGGGACTCGCGGCGTCGCGCGTCCCAAATGGTGATCGCGCCGTTCTCGTCGGCCACGGCGAGCTTGCTGTCGGTAGGCGCGGAGATGGTCCATGCGTAGCGGCCGGCCAGCGGTAACGGCGGAAGGCGGACCGGCTGACCGCCGGCAAGATCCCACAGGTACACCCCGCGGTCGTCGGCGGAACCCGCGAGGACGTACCCCGAGGGACCGAAGGCGACCGAGAAGACATGCTGGGCGGGCAGTCTGGCGAACACCGTGCCGGTCGCCACACGCCAAGCGGCAGGGTGCTCCACCCCGTCGCTGGAGACGAGGATCGCGCCGTCGTGGCTGAACGTGAGCGATCTGACCGGACTCCGGTGCTCGCGGAGCACTGTGCGAGTTGTGGTCCGCAGATCGTAGAGGGCGATGTCGCCGGCGCGGCCGGCATTCGCGTCGGTGTCGGGACCGTCCGTGAGGCCGACCGCGAGCGTGGTCCCGTCGGGGCTGAAGGCCATGCCCGACCCGAGACTGTCCTCCGTCAACCGGGTCTTCTGTTGGCGCGTCCCCACGTCCCAGATGATGATGGACTTGTCGATCCCGACGGAGGCGAGCAGCCTTCCGTGGTCGGCGAAGGCCAGGCCGGCGGTCCGCCCCGTGTGGCCGAAGAGGGTGGCGATCCGCTCGCCACGTGCGGGGTCCCACAATCCGATGGTGCCGTCACCGGCCGCGGAGGCCAACAGGGAATGGTCCGGGTTGAACGCGACCGTGTAGATGGACGGCCCACCGACGTTGAGTTCGGTGCGGCGGGGCGCTGCCGCCGCGCTGAGCACGCTGCCCCGGGTCTCGGTGTTCGAGTTGAGGTGGTCGGCCTCGACGGCCAGCAGGCCGGCCAGATCGGGATCGGTGGCGAGCAAGGATCGGGCTTGCAGCGACAGCTCGCTGGAGAGCGTGGCCACCTGCTGTCGGCGGGCGTCCTGGCGTTGTCGTACCGCGACGCCGCCGCCCAACAGGGCGAGTACGAGCAGGGTGGATATGCCTGCGACGAAACGCTTGAACACGCGGGCCTGACGCCGGCCGGCGTTCTGCTCGGACTCGGCGAGAGCGGAGCTGGCGTGCAGGAAGGCGCTTTCGAGATCGTTGAGCTCCTCCGGACGGTCGTCGGCCAGGGCCTGCGCGCCCAGGAGTTGGGTTCCCCGGTACAGGGCTCCGGCATCATGGTCGAGCGTCGCCCAGGTGTGCGCGGCTTCGGTGAGTCGTCGGTGGATCAGCAGGTTTGCCCGATCATCGGTCAGCCATCGGTGTAACCGCGGCCAGGCCCGGATGAGCGCCTCATGGGCCACCTCCACCGTGCCGTCGCCCATGACCACCAGACGGGATTCGGCCAGCTGGTCCAGAACTCGGGCGGTGACCGCCTCGTCGGCGATGCCGTCGAGTTCGGTACGCATGGTGGGCCGCCGGGTGTCCTCGGTACCGTCGCCCAACGCGGTGAGCCGCAGGAAGATCCTGCGAGCGGCTTGTTGCTCGGCTGCCCCGAAGTCGCCATAGGCCCGCTCGGCGGTCTGGGCGATCGCCCCGCGTACGCCGCCGCTCGCCTGATAGGCCGACAGGGTGAGAGTTTCCCCGATTCGTCGTTGCCAGGTCTCGAGGAGCGCGTGCGAGACGAGCGGCAACGCGCCCGGCTCGTCGGCGGCATCGGCGAGCACTGTGCTGACCAGGTCGGCTTCGACGCCCATGCCGACCTGGGCGGCGGGCCGAATGATGATCTCCCGCAGGTCGGTGGCGCTCACCGGCCGCACCAGGAGGTGCGCCTCGTCGTCCAGCGCGACGGCCAGGTTCGGATACTGCATGAGGTGGGCGAGGAAGTCGGCGCGTACCCCGAGTACCACTGTGGTGCGGCGATCGGGCCCCTGCGCGGCGTCCATCAGCGCCTCGATGAAGCGGCGGCGTTCCGCCTTGTCGGGGCAGAGCGTGAACACCTCCTCGAACTGATCCACCACCAGCAGCGCGCGGGTCTGCGGCGGGCAACCCGCCAGTGCGCTGCGCACCGCGATGTCGAGCGCGGCGTCATCCGCCGCCAGGTCCTTCCGGATCTCTGCTGCATCCTGGCCGGTCAACTTCGCGACCTCGGCGGCCAACGCCTCCAGCGGGCGTTCGGTCGGCGTCAACAACATCGTCTGCCACCGCTGGGCGAGCCCACGGTCAGCGGTGATGGCTCCAAGCAGACCGGCCCGCAGCAACGAGGACTTGCCGCTTCCGGAAGCCCCGACTACCGCGGTCAGGCACCGCTGATCGGCCCGTGTCAGCAGCCGTTCGACCAGCTCCGTACGGCCGAAGAACAGCTCCGCCTGCTCGGGCTGGAATGCCGTCAGCCCCTGATACGGGCAGCGCGGCGCCGCGGTCTCGGCGGTGCCGAAGGCGACCGCCGCTTCGGCGATTGCCGACCACCGTGCCCGCCACTCGGCCGGGTCGCCGCCACAGGCCTGGACATATCCGAGCGTCACCTCCAGCGACGGCAGCCGATCACCCTTCGCCGCGTCCGCCAACGTGCTTGCCGAGTAGTGCGCGCGCCGAGCCAGGAGCCGATAGCTCGGGTTGCCCGCGTGTTCCCGCAACTGTCGTAGCTGCCACGCCAACCGTTGCACCGGGCCCGCCGCCGGATCCACGGGCTTCTCCGGACGGCCCAACACCCACCTCCGCATACTGGGCCGTAACTCTGGCCGCGCGACCATGGCGAGCTTCGGCACGGGCGCCCATCCGATCGGGCCAGAAGAAGTATCCAGTTGCGGCGATGCGGTTGCGGCCTCGGGCTCGGTCCGCGCCGGCAGGCAGCAGGTGACGACTGTCCGTTCGGAGCGGGGGACGCTCAGCTGGGCCTGGCGTTGCGCTACCGTCAAGGCGCGCACCTCGGCGTCGATCAGTCCGCGTCTGCCGGCCGTCGACGGCCCGCACTGCCCCACACAATCCAAGGAGAACCCGATGCCGGAGCCTGAACCCGCCCAAGACGACCCCGCGGTGGCTGCCGACGCCTCAACACCGGCCGAGACCGAGACCGAGCAGCCTGCCGTTCCCGCGAATCGGGCTGCCCGACGCGCGAAGGGCAAGGTCGCCTCGCCTCAACCGCATGGAAAGGGTCAGCACCTCGGCGGCCGGGGCTCGGTCCAGAGCCCTCGCCAGTATGGCAACCGCCGTAGCGGTTGATCAGCAGATACCGCTGCGACGCTGGCGATCTCGACCCGGCCGGCCCGGAACCTCTGCGCCGTTTCAGCACCTGTGCGTTCTTGCTGCGGCGTGAGCCGACCGTGCACAGTGGAATCCGCAAGCCGGCGTAGGTCGGCTTTGTCGGCGACCAAGGGTACGGTTTCGATGCTCGACACGTACCGGAATCGACGGCACGTCGTCGGGGCGGGATCGGCCAGCCCGGTGGCGACGGACCGTGGGAGGGAGCGACGGTGGCGCAGCGGAGAGCACTGGTGGTTCGGGGCGGTTGGGAAGGGCACCAGCCGGTCAAGGCGACCGAGTTGTTCCTCCCCTTCCTCGAAGGTAGCGGCTATGCCGTACGGGTCGAGGAGTCGACGGAGATCTACGGTGACGCCGCCGAGATGGCCGAGATTGACCTCGTCGTGCAGTGCATGACGATGTCGCAGATCACCGCGGACCAGGTGGCGGGCCTCAGCGCGGCTGTCATCGCGGGTACGGGCTTCACCGGCTGGCACGGCGGCATCGTCGACTCGTTCCGCGCGTCATCCGAATACCTGCACCTGGTGGGCGGCCAGTTCGCGACCCATCCGGGCCGGGAGCCGTGTGAACGTCACGGTGGCCCGGAGGACAACTTCCTGCCGCACAGGGTGCGTGTCACCGACCTCGGCCGGGAGCACCCGATCACTGCGGGCATCGAGGACTTCGACCTTGTCACCGAGCAGTACTGGGTACTGCACGACGACCTGATCGACGTGCTGGCCGTGACCACCCACCCGACGCAGGCGTGGCATCCGTGGCACCGGCCGGTCACCTCACCGGCGATCTGGACCCGGCGGTGGGGTGCCGGGCGCATCGTCGTGACGACCCCGGGGCACAGCCTCGACGTGTTGGAGCACCCGGATGTCCGTACCGTGATCGAGAGGGGGATGGTGTGGGCGACCCGCACCGCGTCGGCGTCGTAGGTCTCGGGGTCATCTCCCGCGCGTACCTGGACACACTCGCGGGCCACAGTGAGGTCGACATCGTCGCGGTGGCCGATCTCGACGCCTCCCGGTCAGCCCAGGTCGCGGCCACGATTCCTGGAGCCGAGGCGATGAGCGTCGAGCGTCTGCTCGCCCATCCGGACGTGCAGACAGTGCTCAACCTGACCATCCCCGCGGCCCACGCCGACATCTCGCTCGGCACTATCGACGCCGGCAAGAACGTGTATGTGGAGAAGCCGCTCGCCGTGACGTTTTCGGACGGCCGTTCGATCGTCGAACGGGCCGCGTCGGCTGGCGTCCGCGTCGGGTGCGCGCCGGACACCGTCCTGGGCACTGGTACGCAGACGGCGCGGGCGGCGATCGACGGCGGGCTCATCGGCCGTCCGATGTCCGCGTCGGCCGTCATGGTCACTCCGGGGCACGAACGCTGGCATCCCAACCCCGACTTCTACTACGCCCCGGGCGGCGGCCCGATGCTGGACATGGGGCCGTACTACATCTCGGCGCTCATCCACCTGCTCGGGCCGGTCCGGTCGGTGACCGGAGCCGCCAGCCGCCTGCGCGCGGAGCGCGTCATCGGCTCGGGTCCCCGCACCGGCCAGCGGATCCCGGTGGGGGTGGACACCCACCTCACCGGCGTACTCGAGCACACCAATGGTGCGCTCTCCACAATTACCACGAGCTTCGACGGTGTCCGGACGACGGCCGCACCCATCGAGGTGCACGGCGAGGCCGGCACGCTCGCCGTACCCGATCCGAACTACTTCGACGGTGAGGTCCGCCTCTTCGCGCTCGGCGACACCGAATGGCGCGCTCTCGAACCGCGTGCCGGTTACGCCGGGGCCTCCCGGGGCATCGGTCTGATCGACCTGGCCAGGGCCGACGATCAGCGTCCCCCACGCGCTGACGGCGACGTCGCACTGCACGTACTCGACACCATGACCAGCCTGCTTCGGTCGGCGACCGAAGGCCAGCGGATCGAGCTGACGACGACGGCACAGCGACCGGCACCGGTTGCGCTCACTCCGATCGAGGACTGGAAGGCGTACGACGCCAAGACACGCTGACAAGGGCCAGACCGAAACTGTCTCGCGGTCATCGCGCAGGGCCGAAGTGGTGGGTGAGCGAGGCGCGCAGCGTGGTGGCGTCCCCGGCGGACCAGGCGACGAAGCAGTCGGGGCGTACGAGCAACGCGGCCGCTGTGGTGCCCTCCAGTGGGCCGGTGACCACGTCGACCCGGTCCCGCCATGGCGCGGCGATGTCGGCGTAGGCGCCAGTGGAGCCCAGCAGCAGCGGCCGGGCGGTGCGGGTCAGTTCGGCGAGACGTGTCGCGCCGTGGTCGGTGTGCACGATGACGTCGGGCGCGCAGCGGCCGGCCAACGGGTCGGCGGGATCGGCGGGGTAGCTGATGTCCGCGCCGGACATCAGCGCCGCGATGTGCCCGGTCACCTCCGGCTTGCGCAGCAGTTCGGCGAAGAGTTCCCGCAGGCCGGTGATCTCGTCGCCAGGGCCGATGAGCGCCGACTGCGCCTGGGTGGACATGACGACCCGTTCGGCGACGGGACGACGCTCGCTTTCGTACGTGTCGAGCAGGCCCTGCGGTGCCCAGCCGCGCACCGTTGCGGCGAGCTTCCAACCCAGGTTGACAGCGTCCTGCAGGCCCAGGTTGAGACCGGGGCCGCCCATCGCGGGGTGCACGTGCGCGGCGTCGCCAACCAGGAGCACCCGGCCGGCGCGGTAGCGGGCGGCGATGCGGGTGTTTCGGCCGGTCAGCCGCCTCAGCAGGCCGGGGCCGTCGGGCGCGCCGAGGGGGATGTCGGTTCCGAGGACCCGGGCGACGCTGGCGCGGAACTCCGCCAGGCTCATCGGGCTCTCGTCGTTGGTTGGCGTGTCGGGCCACTCCGTCGTGCTCAGGATCGCCGGGCGGCCGGGGAACGGGGCCCAGGCGATCAGGCCACGCGCGGTGCGGGTGTGCTGGAACGGCGTGACGATGCCAAGGCCGGGGACGCGCAGGCCGCCCGTCCCGGGGTCGAGGGATGACGCAGGCACCGTCACCGTGGCGGTACGGGAGATCGACCGGTCGTTTGTGACCCCGGGGAAGCCGATGCCGGCGAGGCGGCGCACCGCGCTACGCCCACCGTCGGCGCCGACGACGAAACGACTGGTGAGCTGCGTACCGTCGGCGAGGTGGACCTCGACCCCGTCGGGGCGTTGGCGGAGGTCGACGACCTCGTGACCGCGGCGCAGGTCGACTCCCAGTTCGGCGGCTCGGACGGCGAGACCGGCTTCGAGCTGGGCTTGCGGCACGCCGAGCACATAGTGCGGGTTCTCCCCGAGCATCGTGAGATCCAGCGGGAACGCGCCGAAGGTGAAGGCCGGTTGAGGGGTCGGCGGTGTGCTTTCACCGCTGAGCCGCGCGTAGAGGCCGCGCCGGTCGAGCAGGCGAACGACCTGGCCCACGAGGCCGTTGGCGCGCGGCTCGCCGGTGGGCGTGGCGTGGCGTTCGAGGACGACGGGGTGTACGCCGGAGAGGGCCAGTTCGCAGGCGAGCATGAGGCCGTTGGGGCCGGCGCCGACGATGACGACATCGATCATGGTCGTGGTTCCTTCGGGGTGTGCGTCATCGCCACAGCAGGCGCGGCACGTGGCCGGCCCGCCGCGGGAGTGTGACGCGGCTGGAGACGTGGGTGAGGTGGTGCCCTGCGTGAGGGCGGAGCTTCAGCGGGGTGGGGCCGGGAGGCCGGCGGCGATCTGGGTGAAGGCGTCGGTGATGAGGCGTTCGATCGGGGCGGGTGGGTCGGCGCTGTCGAGATAGTGCTGCATGGCGACGCTGACGGCGGCGCTGGCGGCGGCCGCGACGAGCCTCGGGTACATGTCGGTGGCGAGATCGGTGCCGGTGCGCTCGCCGACTGCGGCGGCGAGCTCGGCCTCGGCGAGGGCGGTGGCGCGCAGCCGTTCGCCCTGCAGCGCGGGCTCGGCGAGCATGGTGCGGACGCCGGCAACCCACTGCGCGTGGTCGGGGGAGGGCATCGCCTCGACCTCGGGGCCGCGGGTGAACTGCTCCAATGCGGCCTGGGTGAGCGCTGCCCAGAGTGGCTCGTCGGCGGGACGTTCGCGCAGCGCGGCGGCGGTGCGCAGGCTGCGGTCGAGGTGGCGGGAGGCGATCGCCTCGGCCTTGCTGGAGAAGTAGTTGTTGAAGGTGCGCGGGGAGACACCGACTGCATCGGCGATGTCCTCGACGCGGACGTTGTCGTAGCCGCGCTCAGCGGTGAGGTGGATCGCGGCCCAACCGAGCGCCGCCCGCGTCTCGGCCTTCTTGCGCTCCCGGAGCCCCGTCATGCCACCACGCTAGCACCATTTGCGTGACACGCAAATATGCGTGCTACGCAAAAATCAACCACACCTCAGGTGTCGGCCACCTGAGGTGATCGCGTCGACAGGCGGAAGGGCCGGCCGACGCCGACAATGGGGGGGTGGCACCTGCCTTCGTCCTGCACGACCACCGCAAACCACGACCGCACTTCGACCTGCGGCTGGAGGAGGACGGCGTGCTGCGCTCCTGGGCGGTGCCTCGCGGCCTTCCCGACAGCCCCAGCGACAACCGCCTCGCGATCGCCGTGCCCGACCACGACCTCGATCACCTCACCTACGAGGACGTCGACAAGTCGATCGCCGACATCGGCACCTGGGAGGAGCACGATCGCACCGACCGCCGGATGCTGTTCACCCTGCACGGCCGCACCGGCCCCCGGCGATACGCGCTCATCCGCACCGGCGAGGGGTGGCTGCTCCACCTGACGAAGGAGCAGCCTCCGGACGAGCGCGGACGGTAGCCGACGAAGACGGCGACGGTGGGCCGCGGCTGAAGGATCTCGGCGCGACAGCCGCCGACGTGGGTCAGGGTGACGGGCTGTGGACGGTCCTGGCCGACCCGGAGGGCAACGAGTTCTGCCTCCTCACCCCGAGCTGACCAACCGGCGACACCGTGCCGACGGAGAACCGGACGGAGTCGGCCGATTCGGACAACGGCCCTAGTGCGGCGGAAAGTGGCAGTTCGTGGCCGGAACGACGTGCCACCGCGACCGTTGGCATTAGCGCAACGCCGCTCTATGGTGGGGGCATGCCGCCGGTGACCTTCCGCTCGCCCGCCGCCACCGAGGTGGCGGTGGGCGGTGCTGTGCGCGTGCCGACGGCGACCCGTCCCAAGGCCGACATGCGGGTGCCGGTTGTCCGCGCGCCGCACACCGCGCCCATGCGCACAACGTCGAGCCCGACGCGAACCGGCCGAGGCCCACCTGCGGAGTCGTTGCATACCCAGAACGACCGCCAGGGCGAAGCTACCAAGCTTCGGCCCTTTTTGTTTTTCCCACCCATTCCCCTTGAAAGGCAGATCATGAGCGTCGATCATCGTCCTACTCTCGACCAGAGTTGGCTGGCTGACCTACGAGCGTCCCTGGCGGACGACTTCGCCACCCAGACGGCTCGGCTGCGGGAACTGACCGAGCTCAACGCGGACACCGGCGACCCCGGCGAGGCCCACAACCAGGCCGCGCTGCTGCTGGCCACCCGCCAGAACATCGAGCAGATCACCGGTGCGCTGAACCGGATCAGCGACGGCACCTACGGTGCCTGCCAGAGGTGCGGCCAGAGTGTCCCGGCCGAGCGGCTCGAAATTCTCCCGCACGCTCGCTTCTGCGTGCCGTGCCAGGAGAAGCAGAACAGGTGACGCCCCGGTGTGGCTGCCGTGCCGCCGCGTACGGCAGCCACACCGTCACGTACGAGAGCCCGGCCTTTCATCCAGTGAAAGCTCCGGTTCCCCAGCGGGGGCACCGCACGGGACGATCCGGCTCCATCGACATCCGTCGGCATGGAGGTCCGGTCGCATGACATTCGCGCGTAACCAGTGGTATGTGGCCGCCTACGGCGGTGAGGTGGGGCGAAACCTGCTCGCCCGGACGGTGCTCGGTGAGCCGTTGGTGCTGTACCGCACCGGTGCCGGGCAGGCGGTGGCGCTCGCCGACCGGTGCGTACACCGGCGCTTCCCGCTGTCGGAGAGCCGGCTCGACGGCGACACGATCGTCTGCGGCTACCACGGCTTCACCTACGATCCGACCGGCGCCTGCGTCTTCGTACCCGGTCAACAGCGCATCCCGCGCACCGCGCGGGTGGTCTCGTTCCCGGTTGTCGAACAGGACTCCTTCATCTGGGTCTGGATCGGCGACCTGGACCGGGCCGACCCGGCTGCGATTCCCCGCGCACCGTGGCTGGCCGACCCGCGTTACGCGGTGGTGCGGGGCATGGCGCCACTGAACGCACGGTACGGCCTGCTGGTCGACAACCTCCTGGACCTGTCCCACGAGACCTATCTGCACGGTGGTTACATCGGCACGCCGGAGGTGGCGAACACCCCGATCACCACCGAAGTGGACGAGGACCGGGGGATCGTCTACGTCAGTCGGCACATGGACGACGCCGAGTGCCCCCCGTTCTACGCGCGCTCCACCGGCATCCAGGGCCGGATCACCCGGTGGCAGGACATCGAGTACCACCCGCCCTGCCTCTACCTGCTGCACAGCCGGATCGCGCCGCAGGGTGTCTACCCGCCCGCGGAGGGCGAGGACCGCGAGGCGTTCCACGCCGAGATCGTGTACGCCATCACCCCGTCGACGGAGCACACCACCTATGACTTCTGGGCGGTGGCGCGCGACTTCGCGATCGACGACGAGTCGGTCAGCGAGTACCTCCACCACAGCAACCACACGGTTGTCATGCAGGACGTGACCGCGCTCAACATTCTGGAGCAGGTGATCGCGACGGAGCCGGACAGGTATCAGGAGTTGAGCATCAACATCGACACCGGTGGCCTGGCCGCCCGGCGGCTGCTGGCCCGGATGGTCGGGTCGGGGACGGTGGGAGCGGCGCGGTGAGTTCCCGGGCAGGCACCCGCAGCGGGGACCGGGTCTACCGGATCCACTGGGTGCCGGGCACCGACACGCTGCGCGGGATCTGCCACTGTGGGGCCGAGCGCCTCGCCGAGGAGCCGGTCGAGTTGTGGGAGTGGCTGCTCGCCCACCCGCAGGGCCACCAGGGTGCGGCCGTGCCGGTGCCCGGACCGCCGAGACGGCTGGCGATGCGCGAGTGACGGTGGATGCTCTGACCGGTGCGGAGCTGGTGGTCGCCGGCCGCGATCAGGTGGCGGCCGAGGTGGTGGCGATCCGCCTGTGTCGTCCGGACGGCGGTGACCTGCCCGAGTGGACGCCGGGCGCGCACATCGACCTGGAGTTGGGCGCCGGGCTGACCCGCCAGTACTCCCTCTGCGGTGACCCGGCGGAGCGGTCGGTTCTGCGGATCGCGGTGCAGCGCGAGCCAGACGGGCGCGGCGGTTCCCGGCTGGCGCACGAGCGGCTCACCGTCGGCGCGACCGTCCGGGTGAGCGGGCCGCGCAACACCTTCCCGCTGGTCGCGGCATGCCGCTACCTCTTCATTGCCGGCGGCATCGGTATCACCCCCATCGCACCGATGGTCGCCGCGGCCGACACCGCGGGCGCCGATTGGCGGCTGGTGTACGGCGGACGCAGCCGCGCCACCATGGCCTTCGCCACCACCCTGCGGGTGAGGTACGGCGACCGGGTGAGCCTGCACCCGCAGGACGAGACCGGGCTGCTCGACCTGGCCGGGTTGCTGGGCCGGCCCGGCACCGGGCTCGTCTACTGCTGCGGCCCGGAACCACTGATCACCGCGGTCGAGGAGCACTGCCGCGGCTGGCCACCGGGCTGCCTGCACGTCGAGCGTTTCACCGCCCGGGGCGACACCGGCGCGCCGGAGACGACGATCGAGGTCGAACTCGCGCTCTCCGGGCGGACGGTGACGGTGCCGCCGGGCACGCCGATCCTGCTGGCGGTGGAGGAGGCCGGGGTGCAGGTCCTCTCGTCCTGCCGGGAGGGCACCTGCGGCACCTGCGAGACGCCGGTGCTCGCCGGTGTGCCGGAGCATCGCGACAGCCTGCTCACCGCCGAGGAGCGGGCCGCCGGGGACACCATGATGATCTGCGTCTCCCGGGCCCGTACGCCCCGACTCGTGCTGGAGCTGTGAGCTCCCGGCGTGGGCTGGGATGATGACGGGGTGCGCGCAGAGCCGGGACGGTCGGTGACGAGCAAGGTGCTGGCGTTGCTCGACGCGTTCAGCCCGGCCACCCCGGCGTTGACCCTGAGCGAGTTGGCGCGTCGCACCGGGATGCCACTGCCCACCGCGTACCGGCGGGCCGCGGAGCTGGTCGCGTGGGGGGCATTGGAGCGCGGTGACGACGGGCGGTACCGGATCGGTCTGCGGCTGTGGGAGGTGGGTTCGCTCGCCCCCAGGGGCCTGGGGCTGCGGGAGTTGGCCCTGCCGGTGATGGAGGACCTGTACGAGGTGACCCACGAGAACGTCCAGCTCGCCGTCCGACAGGATCTCGAACTCGTCTTCATCGAACGGATCGCCGGGCGACACGCGGTGCCCGTGCTCACCCGGGTGGGGGGTCGCTTCGCGCTGCACGCCACCGGCGTCGGGCTGGTCCTGCTCGCCCACGCGCCCGCCGAGGTCCAGGAGCAGGTGCTGGCCGCGCCGCTGGAGCGGTACACCGAACTGACCATCACCGACCCGAAGCGGCTGCGTCGCTGTCTCGCCGAGGTACGCCGGGTCGGGTACGCGGTCAGCGACCGTCAGGTCACGATGGACGCCCTCTCGGTGGCCGCGCCGATCCGCGTACCGGAGGGTGTGGTGGCGGCGATCTCGCTGGTGGTCGCCCACGACCGGGCGGACCCGGTGGCGTTGGCGCCGCTGGTCCAGGCCGCCGGTCGGGTGGTCTCCCGGGCGCTGAACAACCCCACCCGCCCTGCCGTCTGATGTAGACAGACTGCGAATCGTTGACGCCCGGTCAAATTCTGCATTACGTTGCCGGTGCGCGTGTTACTCCCCACCTTCGTGCGCAGATCGGCATCGACGAAAGGGAGCACCCATGTCACTGGACGGCAAAGTCGCCATCGTCACCGGCGCCGGGCGGGGTCTCGGCCTCGCCTACGCCCAGGAGTTGGCGCGGCGGGGCGCCTCGGTCGTGGTCAACGACGTCGACGCCGAGGCCACCGCCGACGCCGTGGCGACGATCGGGACGTCCGGCGGTCGGGCCGTCGCGGTGGTCGCACCGGTCGGCCCGACCGAGACCGCGAAGGAGCTCGTCAGCACGGCGGTCGAACACTTCGGCCGGCTGGACATCCTCGTCACCAACGCCGGCGTTCTGCGCGACACGGTGCTGTGGAAGATGAGCGACGACGACTTCGACACCGTCATCAACGTGCACCTGCGTGGCACGTTCACCACTGTGCGCGAGGCGGTGCAGCACATGCGGCAGGCTGGCGAGGGCGGACGGATCATCTGCGTCGGGTCACCCACTGGGCAGCGGGGCAACTTCGGCCAGACCAACTACGCGGCCGCCAAGGCGGGCATCGTCGGCATGGTCCGGACCTGGGCGCTGGAGCTGAAGCGGGCCGGCATCACCGCCAACACCGTCGTCCCGGTCGCCGCGACCGCGATGACCGCCACCGTTCCCTACTTCGCGGCGGCGGTGCGGGCCGAGGCGAACGGCGAGCCGATGCCCGCGTTCTTCCGACACGAACTGGGCTTCGGCACGGCGGACGACGTGGCCGGGCTTGTCGCGTTCCTCGGCTCCGACGCGGCGGCCTCGGTGACCGGGCAGGTGATCGGCGTCGGCGGGGACCGCCTGCAGATCTGGACCCACCCGGAGGCGGCGCTGACCGCGCACCGCGAGGGCGGCTGGACGTACGACGCGCTGGTGGAGGCATGGCCGACGATATTCGCCGGTGCGGCGCAGAGTGTCGGCGAACGCTTCCCGAAACTCCCCGAGGAGTTCGAGCCCGCGCCGTCCTGACCGGCCCGAGCGGACCTGCCCGCACCGACCCGCCCGACGAAGGTTGGCCCCATGTACCAGCCCGCGATCGACCTCGACGACGTCACGGCGATCGACATGCACGTGCACATCGAGGTCGACGACCACGGCCACACCTCACTGCCCGAACCGCTCGTGGCAGCGGCGTCGGCGTACTTCAGGACGGACGGCCCACGGCCGGCGGTCGAGGCGGTGGCGCGGTACTACCGCGAGCGGCACATGGCGGCTGTCGTCTTCACTGTCGACGCGCGTACCCAACTGGAGCACCAGCCACTGTCGAGCGTCGAGATCGCCCGCGCGGCGGCCGAGCACGCCGACGTGCTCATCCCGTTCGGGTCGGTCGATCCGCGCACCGGTGGAGCGGCAGTCGAACTCGCCGACCGGTTGATCCGGGAGGAGGGCGTTCGCGGCTTCAAGTTCCACCCCACCGTGCAGGGCTTCGACCCCAGCCACGACGAGTACGCGCCGCTGTGGGGCCTGCTGGAGCGGGCCGGCGTCCCGGCGCTCTTCCACACCGGGCAGACCGGCATCGGCGCGGGTACGCCGGGCGGCTACGGCCTGCGGCTCGGCCGGTCGAACCCGATCCTGCTCGACCCGATCGCTGCCGACTTCCCCGACCTCCAGATCATCATGGCCCACCCGTCGGTGCCCTGGCAGGACGAGGCGTTGTCGGTGGCCACGCACAAGCACAACACCTGGATCGACCTGTCCGGCTGGAGCCCGAAGTACTTCCCGGCCGAGCTGGTGCGCTACGCGAACTCGCTGCTGAAGCAACGGGTGCTCTTCGGCACCGACTACCCGATGCTCACCCCCGACCGGTGGCTTCGCGACGTGCAGACGACCGACCTCAAACCTGACGTGCTCCCGGGCATCCTGAAGGACAACGCGGCCCGACTGCTGGGCCTGGCCCGGTGACGACGAGAGGGAACGCCATGACGACGACCATCACCTACGACCGGCTCGGCGACCTCGCCGGCACCGAACTCGGCCACACCGGGTACCGCACTGTCACCCAGGACCAGGTGGACCTGTTCGCGGACGCCACGGACGACCACCAGTGGATCCACGTCGACCCGGAACGGGCGAAGACCGGCCCGTTCGGCGCACCGATCGCGCACGGCTTCCTCACCCTCTCCCTGGCGGTTCCCTTCTGGACCGAGCTGCTCGAGGTCAAGGGCGTGACCACGAAGGTGAACTACGGCCTCGACAAGGTGCGCTTCCCCGCGCCGGTGGTGGTCGGGGCGCGGGTGCGGATGCGGGCCACCGTCGTCGAGGTCGTCGAGGTGCGCGGCGGCTACCAGCTCGCTGTCGACCAGACGATCGAGATCGAGGGCGGGACCAAGCCGGCGGTCGTCGCGCGCGGGCTGTACCGCTTCTACGCCTGAGCCCGGGGGCATCCGTCGAGCCGGGCGAGCACACCACCTCCACCCCCCGGGAGAATGATGATGCACCAGCACGGAATTGGCGCCTGGCTGGCCAAGCGCCGGCTCAAGTCCCCGGACCAGATCGCGATCATCCACGGCGATCGGCCACCCATGACGTACCGCCAGTTCGCCGATGCCGCAGATCGGATCTCGGCGGTGCTGCGGGAGCGGGGCGTCGGCAAGGGCGACTCCGTCGCCTACCTGGGAGAGAACAGCCCCGAACTGCTCCAGGTGATGTTCGCTGCGGCGCAGGTCGGTGCGGTCTTCGTGCCGATCAACACCCGGCTCGCCGCACCCGAGATCGGCTACGTCCTCGCCGACTGTGCCGCGCGGGTGCTGGTCCACGACCCGGACTTCGCGGTGCCGGTGGCGTCCGCCGCGCCGGCCGCCCGGATCCCGTACGTCATCGTCAACGGCGAGGGCACCGCGGACCGACCCGGGCTGGCCCACCTGACCCGGGCCGCCGCCACCCCGTTCACCGACCACGTCGACACCGCCCACGAGGATCCGGCGGCGATCGTCTACACCTCGGGCACGACCGGCCGGGCCAAGGGCGCGGTGCTGACCCACGGCAACCTCACCTGGGTGGCGCTCAACTGTGTGGTCGACTATGACGTCGTCTCCACCGACGTCGCCCTCATGATCTCGCCGCTGTTCCACGTCGCCTCGCTCGGGATGGGCGCCCTGCCCGTCATCCTCAAGGGCGCCACGATGGTCATCGAGAGGGGCTTCGAGCCGGGACGCGCGCTCGCGCAGATCGAGCGGCACGGGGTCACCATGCTCAGCGGTGTGCCGACCACCTACCAGCTGCTGGCCGACCACCCCGCCTGGGCGTCGACCGACCTGTCGTCGTTGACGAAGCTCACCTGCGGAGGCTCGGCGGTGCCGGCCCGCATCCTCAACGCCTACGAGGCGCGGGGCCTGTCGTTCTCCCAGGGTTACGGCATGACCGAGGCCGCGCCGGGCGCCACCGCGCTGCCGCCGGCGATGACCCGGGTCAAGCAGGGCAGTGTCGGCCTGCCGCACTTCTTCACCGACGTGCGGATCACCGATGCGGCCGGTGCGGTGCTGCCCGCCGGTGCCGTCGGTGAGATCGAGGTGACCGGTCCCAACGTCTTCCCCGGCTACCACGGGTTGCCGGAGGCGACCGCCGAGGCGTTCACCACCGACGGGTGGTTCCGCTCCGGCGACCTCGGCCACCTGGACGCCGACGGCTACCTCTACATCTCCGGCCGCCTCAAGGACATGATCATTTCGGGGGGCGAGAACATCTACCCGCTCGAACTCGAGCAGCTGCTCACCGAGGTCGACGGGGTGACCTCGGCGGCGGTCATCGGCGTGCCGGACGAGCGTTGGGGGGAGGTGCCGTGGGCGATCGTGACCGTACGGGAGGGGGCGTCCGTGGACACCGCCACCGTCCGGGCCCGCCTGGATGGCAGGATCGCGCGCTACAAGCTCCCGAAGAACGTCGTCATCGTGGACGAGCTGCCGCGGACGGCGTCGGGGAAGGTGCGGAAGGCCGATCTGCGGAGCCGGTTCGGCGCCTAGGCGCGGGCCGGGCCGCGACGAGTTCGGCGAATTCCGCAGCGGACGCCTCGGCCAGCTTGCCGTGCATCCGGCGGTAGGTCCGCACCGATCTCGCAGCGGGCCATTCCGCGTCCATGAACTCGGCGGGCAGCCTCGGGTCGGCGCGCAGCAGCGCGAGCCAGTCGGCCACGAGCATGGTTCGTACGGTGAGGGCGCTCGGTGCCATCGTCAGCGCGGACGGGTCGTCCCACACCTCGATGAAGGCGAGGTGCGCGCGTCGGATCGCCTCGATGTCCCAGGCCGTGCGCACGCTCTCACCGATCGGGAAGCCGGCGAGTTCGCGGGCGTGGAAGGCGACCACGGTGTTGGGTGCGAGGTCCTGCCGCAGCCGCTCCAACGACCCGGCGAGGTCGACCTCGCCGGGCGCCAGCCACAGCCCGTCCCGGAGCGGCGCGAAGCCCTCCCAGGTGAGGGTCGAACGCAGGCGGTGCCGCAGCATCCGCTGGCCCTCCGGGATCGAGAAGGTGACAAGGGTCCATCCGCTGCCCTGTGGGTCGAACGGCCGCGGCCCGCGAACGCGGTACGTCGCCTCGCGCAGCACAGCGGCCCCGTGCTCGGTCAGTGAGAACAGCGTCTCCCGGCCGCTCCTGCTGCGGGCGAGGATGCCGCTGTGCACGAGACGGTCGAGGGTCGCGCGGGTGGCCGGCGCGGCGACGTCCGCGCCTTCGAGCACGTTGATCAGAGCGCTTGCCCGGATGGGTCCCGTGGCGGCGTCGACGACGTGTTCGCCGAAGAAGGCGAGCAACAACTGTTTCGGCTGACGACTACCCACAGCGCTTCCCTTCGGCGAACTCGTTGGCCTGGCCGCCGATCACCGCGCGGATCGCGGGGCCACAGCCTGCCCGCGCTTGGCCCGCTGGATCTGGTCGTAGACGTGCGTCCGCAATTCCGTGAAACGGGGCAGAGCGCGGGTCGTGATCTGATCGCGCTCCGGCGGCAGGTCGATCGCAAGGTCCTCCTGGACCCAGGTCGGCGACGTGGACAATACTAGAACCCGCTGACCGAGATACACCGACTCGTCGATGTCGTGGGTGACGAAGACAACCGAGATGGTGCGGCTGGCGTGCAGCTCGCGGACCAGGTCCTCCAGGTCGGCCCGGGTCTGCGCGTCGACGGCCGCGAACGGTTCGTCCATGATCAGGACGTCGGGCTGGTAGGCGATCGCCCGCGCGATCGCCACCCGCTGTTGCATCCCCCCGGAGAGCTGCCACGGGTGGCTTCGCGCGGCGTGCGCGAGGCCCACCGCCTCAAGAGCGTCGACGACCAGCTTGCCCCGGGCCGCGCGGGTGAGCTTCTTGTGCCGCAGTGGCAGCTCGACGTTCCCGCGCACCGTCAGCCAGGGGTAGAGGCTGCGACCGTACTCCTGGAACACGACGGCCATGGCCGGGCTGGGCCCGGTCACCGGTGAGCCGTCCATCTCGACCACGCCGCTGGTGGGCCGCAGCAGGCCGGCGAGGCACTTCAGCAGGGTGGTCTTGCCACACCCGGACGGCCCGACGATGCAGACGAGCTCACCGGCGTCCATGGTGAAGCTGATGTCCCCGATCGCCTCGACGGTGCCCGTCGCCGACTCGTAGACCTTCCGCAGGTGCTCCACCCGCAGCATAGTGCTCCGATCAGGCACGGTTGACCTCCCTGATTCCGTGGTACCAGCGCAGAACACGCCGTTCGACGAGACCGAAAGCTACGGCGAGGAAGATGCCGACGAGACCGAGGAGGAGGATGCCACTCCACATCTCGGCGATCAGATAGTTGCGCTGGAAGTAGGCGATCCGGTAGCCGAGGCCGGAGGAGGAGGCGAACATCTCGGAGATGACCATCAGGATCAGCGCCACCGAGAGGGCCTGCCGGACCCCGGCCATGATCCGTGGGCTGGCGGCGGGGAGCACGAGGAACCAGAGCCGCTCCCACCAGGTGACCTGAAACGATTCCGCGGTCTCCGTCATGACGCTGTCCGTTCCCCGGACACCCTCGATCGTGTTCAGCAGGATCGGCCAGATCGCGCCGGAGACGATCACGACGACCTTCATGGTGTCGGTGATCCCGAGCAGGAGCATCACCACCGGAATCAGCACCGGTGGCGGGATGGCCCGGAGGAACTCCAGCACCGGTTCGAGGAGTTCGCGCAACCAGCGGGTCAGGCCGATGACGGTGCCGGCGGCGATGCCGAGCACTATCGATCCGGCGACACCGAGGCCCAGGCGGGCGAGGCTGGGCAGCACGTCCTCGACGAACGCCGGGCCGATCCAGGTGTCCCGGAAAGCCTCGGCGATCGTCAACGGGTCGGGGAAGAACCGACTCGTCGTCCTCGTCGCCACCAAACCCCAGAGCACCAGCAGCAGCGTCGGCAACCCCAACGGGTAGAGCAGGCTCGCCGCGATCCGGGATCCGACCGTCCGGTTGCGTGCCGTGGTGGCGATCCGCCCGGTGTACGCGGTCACAACGGCTCCTCTCCTCGTACCGACTGGTGCCACGACAGCACCCGACGCTCGATGAACCGGAAGACGATGTTCACCGCGAGCCCGAGCAGGCCGGTGACCACTACCAGCGCGTACAGGCCGGGGGCGTCTCCGGCGGACCGGGACAGCTCGATCATGCGCCCGAGGCCGGGGTTACCGATCACCATCTCCGCGGTGATGGCGAGGATGAGCGCCACCGCCGCCGCGAGGCGCAGGCCCGTCATGAGGTACGGCAGGGTGGTGGGCAGGACGAGGTGCGACAACTGTTCCCGCCGGGTCAGACCGAAACTGCGGGCGGTGTCGCGAGCCACCGCGTCGACGTCGGCGACGCCGTAGATCACCTGCACGAACACCTGCCAGAACGACGCGTAGATGATGATGACGAGGGCGGCCTGCCGCTGGATGCCGAACATCAGCACGGCGAGCGGGATGAGGGCGACCGACGGGATCGGCCGCAGGAACTCGACCATCGTGTGCGTCGCGCGCCGCAGGAACGGCACCAACCCGACGACAGTGCCGAGGACGACGGCGGCAACCGTCGCCACCGTCAGGCCGATCGCCCAGGACGTCATGGTGCTGCCCAGCCGCCGCCAGAACGCGAGGTCGACGAACTGCTCGAACAGCCGCGCCAGCACGTCCGTCACGTACGGCAGATACAGCGGGTTGATCAGGCCCAGCGTCGGGATCAGCTGCCAGACGACGAGGAACCCGGTCAGGCCGACGACGCCCAGCATCGCTTTGCGTAACGCGCGCAGGCGTCGGGTGGGGAACACACGCATGTCACTCCCGTCGTCAGGCGGGCGGCGAGGCCCTTCCCGATCCCGGGGGTCGGAAGGGCCGGATCGCGCCAGCTACTGCTGCTGGATGAGACGGTCGAAGTTGGGTTGCTTGTCGAGAACCTTGTACTTCTGCGCGAGCTCGGCGAGCGTCTGCAGGCTCGACCGGTCGACCTGCCAACCGAAGGCCGGCAGCCGCACCGACTCGGCCACCGGTGGCGGCAGTTGCAGGTTGTCCTTGATGGCCTGCCGCAGTGACGTCTCGTTGGCGGGGTCCTTGGCCCACTCCAGCGTCTTCTTCATCGCCGCGGTGAAGTCCTCGACCAGCTTGGCGTCCTTCTCGGTGCGTTCCTTTGTGGTGATGGTGGTGAGCGTGGTCAGGCCGGGCACCACCGCCTGGTAGGGCGCGACGATGAAGGTGTCGCCGCGGGTCTTCAGTTGGGTGACGAACGGCTCCGGCACCCAGGCGGCGTCGATGTTGCCGGATTCGAGTTGGGCCGGGGCGTCCGGGAAGGCGACCTCGACGAACTTGATCGTCGACGGATCACCGCCGTCCTTCTCGACCGCCGCCATGATTGTCACGTCGCCGGCCGCGCCGAGGCTGTTGACCGAGACCCGTTTGCCGGCGAGATCGGCCGGTCGTTTGATGCCGGATTTCGCCGAGGCGACCACGGCGTTGATGTCGTCGCCGTCGGCGTACGAGGAGGCGTAGTTGCCGATGATGACGACGCCGAGATCCCGCAGGTCGGCCCGGAACGGGCCGAAGGGCTGGCCGATCGCGAAGTCGATGTCGCCGTTCAGGAGTGCCGGAATGGCCTGAGCGCCGCCCTGGGCGGGCAGCACCTCGACCTGGAGCCCGCGCTCGGCGAAGAGGCCCGCCTTGACGCCGGCCCAGAGCGCGGCGGTCTCGGTGATGGGCAGCGCCGCGACCCGGACCTTGCGCAGGTCGCCGGAGGGCTGGTCGGACGGTTTGGACGCGTCGGAGTCGGTACATCCGGTGAGGGCGATCGCGGTAGCGGCGATCAGCCCGAGAGCCATGACCTTCTTCATTGACGAGGCCCTTCCTGGGCGGGGTGGTGGGTGCGTCGGAAGTCGGCGGATGCCTCGGATCTGCAGGTGAACTACCGCTGCGTGGGGGCGCACGCCGCTGTGTTGGCCATGGTCAGTCACCCCGGCATCGAAAGTCAATAATTTCTGACGCCCGTCATGAATAAGTTGAACAACGCTCTGCTGTGGAGGCGTCGCACCGGTTCGCGCTCAGACCTCGGGCAGGCCCACATAGTTCTCGGACAGGCTCCTGGCGTACGCCTCCGAGGTGGCGACGTACCTCAGCGTGGCGTTCTGCAGCTTCGTCTCGTACGGGTCGTCGCGCTCCAGCCGGTGCAGCATCGAGGTCATCCACCAGGAGAAGTGCTGGGCTCGCCAGACCCGGCGCAACGCCGTAGCCGAGTAGGCATCCAGCAGATCGGTGCGACCCCCGTCGTACCACGCGGCGAACGCGTCCCCGAGCAGCGCGACGTCGGCGAGGGCAAGATTCATGCCCTTCGCGCCGGTGGGTGGGACGATGTGCACGGCGTCCCCGGCCAGGAACAACCGCTCCCACCGCATCGGCTCGACCACGAAGCTGCGCATTCCGGTAATGGATTTTTCCAGGATCGGCCCCTCGTTGAGCGACCATCCCGGCACCGTCTCCAACCGGGCCCGCAGCTCCGTCCAGATCCGCTTGTCCGGCCACGCGGCGATGTCCTCGTCCGGCGCGACCTGTAGGTACAGCCGGGAAATCTCGGGGGAGCGCATGCTGTAGAGGGCAAAGCCCCGTTCGTGGTTGGCGTAGATGAGTTCGTCCACCGCCGGCGCCGCGGCGGCGAGGACACCCAACCAGGCAAAGGGGTACGCACGCTCGTAGGTGGTCAGCACCCCCTCGGGCACCGCGCCCCGGCTCACCCCGTGGAAGCCGTCGCAGCCGGCCACGAAATCGCAGTGCAGCTCCTCGTCACGCCCGTCGCGTCGAAAGTGGACGACCGGCGAGTCCGAGTCGAGGCCGTCCAGGCGTACCGCGTCGGCCTCGAAGAGGATCGAACCGCCGGCCGCGAGTCGGGCGGCGATCAGGTCCTTGACCACCTCCTGCTGCCCGTAGACGGTGATCGCCCGCCCGGTCAGATCCGCCATCGGCACCCGGTGCGACTCCCCGGCGAAGCGCAGCTCGATGCCCTCGTGGCGCAGCCCCTCCCGTCGCAGCCGCTCACCCACACCGCTGCGGCAGAGCAGGTCGACCGAGCCCTGTTCGAGGACGCCCGCCCGCAGCCGGTGCTCGACGTGGTCGCGGCTGCGGCTCTCCAGCACCACCGACTCGATTCCGCGCAGGTGCAGCAGGTGCGACAACATGAGCCCGGCCGGCCCGGCACCGACGATGCCGACCTGGGTACGCATTCCCGGCATGCTCCTCTCCCCCCGGTGTCAGAACGGATACCGCGTGATGGCACCCTGCACGGTGAGCCACTGGGTCTCGGTGAACGCCTCGACGTTCGCGGCGGCCCCACCGAACCGGGAGCCGGTGCCGGACGCCCCCACCCCACCGAACGGCGCCACCGCCTCGTCGCTCACCGTCTGATCGTTGATGTGCACGATCCCGCTGGGGATCCGGTCGGCGAGGGCCATCGCCCTCATCACGTCGCGGCCCAGGATGCCCAGCGACAGGCCGTACTCGGTCTGCCGGGCCAACTGCACGGCCTCGTCCTGGTCGGCGAAGGTGATCACCGGCGCGACCGGGCCGAAGACCTCCTGGGCGTACGCCGGGGTCGCGGGGGTGACGTCGGTGAGCACCGTCGGCCGGTAGAACAGCCCCTCGTACGTGCCCCCGGCGGCCAGTCGGGCACCCGCGTCGACGCTCGCCGTGACGAGTGCGTGGATCTTGTCGCGCTGGCGCTCGTCGATGATCGGCCCGAGCGCCACCTGCTCCTTCGCCGGGTCGCCGACCGGCAGGTGGTTCGCCTTCTCCGCCAGCCGCTCGACGTACCGCTCGGACAGGCTCTCGTGCACCAGGTGTCGGCCGGTGGTCATGCAGATCTGACCCTGGTGCAGGAACGACCCCCAGGCGCCGGCGGAGACCGCGAGGTCCAGATCGGCGTCGTCGAGCACGATCAGCGCCGAGTTGCCACCGAGTTCGAGGTGTGCGCGTTTGAGGTGGCGTGCCGCCGCCTCGCCGACCTTGCGGCCGGCAGCGGTCGACCCGGTGAAGCTGATCACCCGTATGTTCGGGTCGGCCACCAGCGCCTCCCCGACCTCGACCCCGCCGGGAAGGACGTGCAGCAGCCCGTCGGGCAGGCCGGCCTCCTCGAAGACCCGGGCGATCGAGACACCGCCGCAGACCGCGGTGCGCGGGTCGGGCTTGAGCACGACGGCGTTGCCCAGCGCCAGGGCTGGGGCGACGGATCGGGTGGCCAGGATGAGTGGGAAGTTGAACGGCGCGATGACTCCGACGACGCCGACGGGCAGCCGGCGAGCCAGGCTGAGCCGCGGTTGCGCGCTCGGGATGATCTCGCCGAGCGGGTGCGAGGCCAGCGCCGCCGCCTCGTAGCATTCCTGCGCCGCGGTGTCGGTCTCGACGCCGGCCTTGGGTGGGATGGATCCAGCCTCCCGCACGATCCAGTCACCGATCTCGGCGGCGTGCCGCTCGAACAGCTGCCCGGCCCGGCGTAGCACCGCTGCCCGCTCGGCGTAGCCGGTGGCGGCCCAGGCGCGCTGGGCGACGGCGGCGCGAGCGCAGGCGCGCGTCACGTCCTCGGCGTTCGCCACGCCGACCTGGCCGATCTCCTCGCCGGTGGCGGGGGATCGCACTGGTGCCGTGCCGCCGGCCGGTTCCACCCAGCCGTCGCTGTGCAGGGTGCCCTGCCAGGTCGTGACGTCCAGCAGTGTCATGGCGGTCCTCCTCGGAGCGTGGGGCCGGTGGGCTGGTCCCGGGGTGACCGGGCGGACTTCCGCTCACGAAGGGCCCAGAGGTGTTCGCTTGCCGAACGGCCGTTCTCTTCCTGAACGTTGGCACGTGGTGCGGCTCGCGTCAACGCATCGCCCGGCGTGATTGTCGAGCACTGTGGACGGCGATCCGGCCTGTCGTTGACGGATGTCGTTCCCCGTCGTACGTTCGAGATGAGTACGGCAGTCCGCATAGCGAACGGCCGGCGGCAGCACGGTTCGCGCAGGAGGCGGGGAGGCCCATGGCGAAGCTCGTCTCGTTGACCGACGGCGTGGCGCACCTGGTCCGCGACGGCGACGTGGTGGCCCTGGAAGGGTTCACGCACCTCATTCCGTTCGCCGCCGGTCACGAGATCATCCGCCAGGGGCGGCAGGATCTGACCCTCGTGCGGATGACCCCCGACGTCATCTACGACCAGCTGATCGGGGCGGGCTGCGCCAGTCGCCTGGTCTTCTCCTGGGGTGGCAACCCGGGCGTCGGGTCGCTGCACCGCTTCCGGGACGCCGTGCAGCATGCCTGGCCACGTCCACTCGAACTGGAGGAGCACAGTCACGCGGGCATGGCCAACCGGTACGTCGCCGGGGCGTCCGGGCTGCCGTTCGCCGTCCTGCGCGGCTACACCGGCACCGACCTGCCTAGGCACACCACCAACATCCGGCCCATCACCTGCCCGTTCACCGGCGAGACGCTGACCGCCGTCCCCGCCCTGCGTCCGGACGTGACGGTGGTGCACGCCCAGCGCGCCGACCGGAACGGCAACGTGCAGATGTGGGGCATCACCGGTGTGCAGAAGGAGGCGGTGCTCGCCGCCCACCGGTCACTGGTCACCGTCGAGGAGATCGTGGACGAGTTGGAACCCGTACCCGGACAGGTGGTCCTGCCCGGATGGGCGGTCACCGCGGTGGCCGAGGTGCCCGGAGGCGCGCACCCCTCCTACGCCCACGGCTACTCGGTGCGGGACAACGACTTCTACCGGGACTGGGACGCCGTCAGCCGGCACCGCGACACCTTCCGCGCCTGGCTCGACGAGCACGTGCACAAGGCCGGGGCTGCGGCGTGACCGACGAGACCGCGATGACCAGCTGGACCGCTGACGAGATGATGACAGTCGCCGCCGCGCGGCAACTGCGTGACGGCACCGCCTGCTTCGTCGGGATCGGGTTGCCCAGCACCGCGGCGAATCTCGCGCGGGCGACCCACGCCCCGAACCTGGTGCTGATCTACGAATCCGGGTGCCTCGGCGCGAAGCCGGATCGGCTTCCGCTCTCCATCGGAGACGGGATTCTCGCCGACACCGCTGACGCGGTCGTCTCGGTGCCCGAGGTGTTCAACTACTGGCTCCAGCCCGGCCGGATCGACGTGGGCTTCCTCGGCGCCGCGCAGCTCGACCGCTACGGCAACATCAACACCACTGTCGTCGGCGGCGACTACGACGCCCCGACGGTCCGGCTGCCTGGCGCCGGTGGCGCCCCGGAGATCGCCGCCTCCTGCGGCGAGGTCGTGGTGATCGTCCGGCAGGATCTGCGGACGTTCACCGAACGGGTCGACTTCGTCACCTCGGTCGGCTACGGAACGGGCTCGGGCGACCGGGAGCGACTCGGCCTGCGCGGCGGAGGCCCGCGGGTCGTGATCACCGATCTCGGCGTCCTCGAACCCGACCCGCTCACCTGCGAACTCACACTGACCCACCTGCACCCCGGCGTGACCAGGGAGCAGGCGCGGGCGGCCACCGGCTGGGACCTCGCCGTCGCCGAGGGACTGGCCACCGGTGCGCCGCCGACGGCACGCGAACTCGCGGTGCTGCGGGCGCTGGAGGCGACGAAGGCCGACGGGAGACGAGAATGACCACTCAGGACAGCCAGCCCGGCAGCGGACTGGTGCTACCGCGCTACCGGCGCGACGACGTCGACGCCCACCCACCCCTGCTCAGCCCCGGTTACAAGTCCACGGTGGCGCGGGCGCCGAGACACCCACTGGTCCACCTGCCGCAGCGGCTGACCGAGGTCACCGGGCCGTTGCTGGGGGAGGGGCGGCTCGGTGCGCTCGACCACGACCTGACCCGCCAGCACGACGGTGAGCCGCAGGGACAGCGGATCATCGTGCACGGGCGGGTCCGCGACGGTGACGGCCGACCGGTGCCCCACACGCTGGTCGAGATCTGGCAGGCCAACGCCGCCGGTCGGTACCGCGACGCACGGGACACCTGGCCGGCGCCGCTCGACCCCCACTTCGAGGGGGTGGGCCGGGCGCTCACCGACGACCAGGGGCGCTACCGGTTCATCACAGTTCAGCCCGGCGCCTACCCCTGGCGTAACCACGACAACGCCTGGCGGCCGGCGCACATCCACTTCTCCCTCTTCGGTCGGGCGTTCACCCAGCGGCTGGTGACGCAGATGTACTTCCCGGGCGACCCGCTCTTCTTCCAGGACCCGATCTTCAACTCGGTCCGCGACCCGAAGGCCCGGGAACGGATGATCGCCCGGTACGACCACGCCAGCACCGCACCGGAGTGGGCGCTGGCGTACGAGTTCGACATCGTGCTGCGCGGCCGGGAGAGCACCCCTTTCGAGGACGGGGACGACGATGAGTGAGCAGTTGGGCGTCATGCCCGCGCAGACCGTCGGGCCGTACCTGCACATCGGCCTGCGCTGGCCCGACGGTCCGTACGTGGTGCCCGAGGGCACGCCGGGCGCGTTCTGGATCAGCGGTCGGATCGTCGACGGCACCGGGACACCGGTGGTCGACGCGATGGTGGAGAGCTGGCAGGCCGACCCGGACGGCCGGTTCGACCATCCGGACGACCCTCGGGGCGCTCGGCCGCCCGCGCTCGCGGGCTTTCGCGGATTCGGGCGGAGCGAGACCGACGGTCAGGGGTGGTACCGGCTGTTGACCGTCAAGCCCGGTGCGCTGCCCGAGCCGGACGGCGGCACCGAAGCCCCCCACCTGACCCTGTCGGTCTTCGGGCGCGGGCTGCTGCACCGCCTCGTCACCCGGCTCTACTTCCCCGACGAGTCGACGGCGAACGCCGCCGACCCCGTGCTGAGCAACGTCGACACCGACCGCCGTGGCACCCTGCTGGCGAGTCCCGCCGCAGACGGGTTCCGGTTCGACATCCACCTTCAGGGCGACCATGAGACCGTCTTCTTCGCCCTCTGAGGGACTGCTCGGCGGCCTCTCCGGCACCCCGGACGTCGACGCGGAACTCAGCGACCCGGCACTGCTCCAGGCGATGCTCGACGTGGAGGCCGCGCTCGCCCGGGCCGCGGCGGACGCCGGCATCGTGCCCGTACCGGCGGCCGAGGCGATCGCCGAGCAGTGCCGCGCCGAGCGGTACGACCCGGCCGCACTGGGCCGGGCCGCCGACGCCACCGGCAACCCGGTCGTCCCGCTCGTGGGAGAGCTGACCGCCGCCGTGCCGGAGCACGCCCGAGCCTGGGTGCATTCCGGAGCGACCAGCCAGGATGTGCTGGACACCGCGCTGGTCCTGGTGGCCGTGCGGGCGCTCGGGCCGCTGCTGGCTCACCTCGACGTCGCCGTGGGCGCCGCCGCCCGGCTGGCCGACGCCCACCGGGACACCGTGATGGTCGCCCGGACACTCGGGCAGCAGGCGGCACCCAGCACCTTCGGGCTCAAGGCCGCCGGCTGGTTGACCGGTCTCGTCCAAGCCCGGGACCGACTGCGTCAGGTCCGCGCCGCACAGCCCGCGCAACTGGGTGGCGCGGTCGGCACCCTGGCGGCGTTCGGCCCGACCGGCGTCGAGATCACCGAGCGGTTCGCGGCGCACCTGGGCCTCCCGCCCAGCCCGCTGCCCTGGCACACCCGCCGTCAACCCTGGCTCGATCTGGCCGCCGCCCTCGGTGGGCTCCTGGTGGCCGCCGGCAAGATCGCGCTCGACGTCGGGTTGCTCGCCCAGAACGAGGTGGGTGAGGTCGCCGAGTGCGGCGCCGGACGGGGCGGCTCGTCCGCCATGCCGCACAAGCGCAACCCGGTGGACTCGATCCTCGTCACCGCCGCGGCGCGACGCGGTCCGGGTCTCGTCGCCACACTGTTCGCCACGGCGGTGCAGGAGCACGAGCGGGCCGCAGGCGGCTGGCACGCCGAGTGGGAGCCGCTCCTCGATCTGCTGCACTTGACCGGTGGCGCCACCGCCCGGTGCTCCCGAATGCTGACCGGGCTCCAGGTCCGCCCGGAGCGGATGCGGGAGAACCTCGACGCGACCGGCGGCCTCCTGCTCGCCGAGGCGGTCGCCGCACGCCTGGCGCCCGCCGTCGGCCGCCGCGTCGCACACGATCTGGTGACCCGCGCCGCCGCCGAACCCTCGTTCCGCGCCGCGCTGCTCGCCGACCCCGAGGTCCGTGCCCACCTGTCCAACACGGAGCTGGCCGAGGCGCTCGACCCGTACCGCTGGCTCGGCTCGGCCGGCCGGTTCGTCGACAGTGCCCTCGCCGCCGTCCGGGGAGCGGGCGGATGACCACCCGGTTGCATCTCACCGTGGACGGCCCGGCCGCCGCGCCGGTGCTGCTGCTGGGCAGTTCTCTCGGCACCGCCGCCGCAATGTGGGAACCCCAGGTGTCGGCGCTCGCCCAACGGTTCCGGGTCATCCGATACGACCACCTGGGCCACGGCCGCTCGGCGGTGCCGCCCGGGCCGTACACGCTGGACCTGCTGGGCCGGGAGCTGCTGCGGACGCTGGACGACCTCGACGTGCCGTGGGTGCACTACGCGGGGTTGTCCCTCGGCGGCATGGTGGGCATGTGGCTCGCCACGTACGCGCCCGACCGGGTGCGGCGGCTGGCGCTGCTCTGCACGTCGGCGTCGCTCGGCCCACCCGAGCAGTGGCGGGCACGAGCCGCGACGGTACGGGCCGACGGTCTGTCGGCGATCGCCGACGCGGTGGTGGCCCGCTGGTTCACCACGGGATTCGCCGCCGCCCGGCCGGAGGTGGTCGCCACCCACCGCGCCATGCTGACCGAGACGCCGTCGGCCGGCTACGCCGCCTGCTGCGAGGCGATAGCCGCGATGGACCTCCGACCCGACCTCGGCCGGGTGGCCGCGCCGACGCTCGTCATCGCCGGCGCGGACGACCCGGCCACCCCGGTGGAGCACGCCCGCGAGATCGTGGGGCGTATCCCACGGGCCCGGCTGGCGGTGGTCGACGCGGCGGCGCACCTGGCCAACGTCGAGCAACCCGAGCAGGTGTGCCGACTCCTGTTGGAGCACTTCCACGAGGGACGAGGTGACGCGTGAACGACAGCGAGCGGCACGAGGCGGGCATGACGGTACGTCGACAGGTGCTGGGTGACGCGCACGTGGACCGCGCGGTCGCCGGCACTGACGAGTTCACCGCCGACTTCCAGGACTTCATCACCCGCTACGCCTGGGGGGAGGTGTGGAGCCGGCCGGGCCTCGACCGACGGACCCGTAGCTGCGTCACCCTCGCCGTGCTCGCCACCCTGCGCCACGACGAGGAGTTGGCAATGCATGTCCGGGCCGCGCTGCGCAATGGGCTCAGCCCGGAGGAGGTGGCGGAGGTCCTGCTCCAGGTCGGCGTCTACGCTGGTGTACCGGCGGCGAACCGGGCGTTCACTGTGGCCCGGGAGACCCTGCGGCAGGAGGGCGGGTGAGCGTGAGCGAGGAGGCGACGAGGTCGCCGGAGTTCGTTCAGTCGCTGGAGCGCGGCCTCGCGGTGATCCGGGCGTTCGACGGCGAACATCCGCAGCTCACGCTCAGCGAGGTGGCCAGGCGGACCGGGTTGACCCGGGCCGCGGCGCGCCGGTTCCTGCTCACCCTGGTCGAGTTGGGCTACGTGCACACCGACGGCCGGCTCTTCTCGCTGCGGGCCCGGATCCTCGAACTCGGGTACGCCTACCTGTCCAGCCTGAGCCTGCCCGAGGTCGCGCAGCGGCACATGGAGGCGCTGGTCGCGCAGGTGCACGAGTCCTGCTCGGTGTCGGTGCTCGACGGCGACGAGGTGGTCTACGTCGCCCGCGTGCCCACCAAGCGGATCATGACCGTGGGGATCAGCGTCGGCACCCGGTTCCCCGCGTACGCCACCTCCATGGGCCGGGTGCTGCTCGCCGCGCAACCGGTGGAGTGGCTGGACGACTACCTCGCCACCGCGCAACTGCGGCCGCTGACCCGGCGTACCGTCACCGACCCGGCCAAGCTGCGCGCCGTCCTGACGAAGATCGCCGCTCAGGGATACGCCATCGTGGACCAGGAGTTGGAGGAGGGGCTGCGTTCGGTGGCCGCGCCGATCCACGGCGAGAACGGGTCGGTGATCGCTGCGGTGAACGTCTCCGCGCACGCCAGCCGGGGGTCCTTCGAGATGATCCGTCGAGAGCTGCTCCCGCCGCTGCTGGCCGCCGCGAAGCGGATCGAGGAGGACATCCGGGGCGGCCTGAGCCGGTCACCGACTGCCGACGGGCTCGGGCTCAGCTCGGCTTGAGGGCCGGCGCGGTGACGACCCGCGCCGGACGGCGCAGGTACCACTCAGCCACCGCAAGGTTGATCAACCAGCCGGCGACCACCAGCCCGGCCCGGAGGTTCCCGTCGGGCTGCTCGCCGGTCGCGATGAGGTACGGCGCGTGGGTGAACGCCTGGGTGCCGGCGCCGAGGCCGATCGCGTAGCCGCGCACCATCCACCTGCGGTGCCGGGCGATGTCCCGGCGGAGCACGGCGGCGAGACCGACCAGGATCGAGCCGGCCATGGCCGAACCGAAGACGAGCCGCATACCGGCGAGCACGTCGTTGTCATGGGCCGGCAGGTCGTACGCGAAGGCCATCCACAGCCCGGTGAACGCGACAGTCAGCCCACAGGGGACGAGCACCCGGCCGGCCCGGCGGTGCCAGCCGTGCCGGCGCAGACGGGGTACGAACTGGAACGCGCCGAGGATCGTGTACACCACCGCGCCGACGATGTGCAGCACCACAGGCAGCGGATCGGCGACGAAGCGTGCGTTCGCCGCGGTGACCTCCGCTCCGCTGCCCAACTCGGTGAGCCGCCCCGCGCCGGCGAGCATCGGTATCAGGCCCAGCAGGATCAACGCGGCCGGTAGCCGCCACTCGCGCATCGTCATGCCATCGATGGTGGACGCCGCACCCGTCCCCGCTCATCGGCACATGGGCCGCGATCGGGTCGGCCCATGGTCGCACGCCGTCGTCGTACTTCCGGCGCTCACCAGTGCCGTCGGCGGCGGTTGGTCTCGTACGCCCACATCGCCACCTCGACCCGGTTACGCACCCCCAGCTTGGTCATCAGGCTGGTGACGTGCGACTTGACAGTGCTCAACGTGATGTAGAGCTCGTCGGCGATCTCCTGGTTGGTGCGTCCCCGCGCGACGGCGACCAGGACCTGTTCCTCCCGGTCGGTGAGCGCTTCGACGGGCTGCTGGCGCGGCGCGGCCGGATCGGCGTCGGCGAACGCCTTCAGCAGCCGGGTGGTGACGCTCGGCGCGATCAGCGCGTCCCCGTTGGCGGCGGCGTGCACGGCCTGGCTGAGCAGGTCGGGACCGGCCTCCTTGAGCAGGAAGCCGCGGGCGCCGGCTCGCAGCGCCGCGTACACGTACTCGTCGAGGTCGAAGGTCGTGATGACGACCACCGCGAGCGGCTCCGCGACCGTCGGCCCGGCGAGCGCCCTGGTGGCTTCGATGCCGTCCATGCCCGGCATCCGGATGTCGAACAGACAGACGTCGGGGCGGAGCCGCCGGGCGAGCTCGACCGCCTGCCGGCCGTCGCCGGCCCCACCGACGACCTCGATGCCGGGCTGTGTGTTCAGGATGATGGTGAGGCCGGTGCGGACGATCTCCTGGTCGTCCGCCACCAGCACGCGAACCGTCACGCGCCGACCCCTTCGCGCGGAAGCACGGCCGTGACGGTCCATCCGCGGTCGGGGTTGGGGCCGGCCTCGCAGGTGCCGCCGAGCAGGTCGGCGCGCTCCATCATGCCCACCAGGCCGAAACCGGGGAAGCCGGTCGGGCGGGCGGCGCCGGTTTCGCCGTCGTCGCTGACCCGCAGCCGCACGGACGTGTCGTCGGCCGCGACGCTGACCTCGATGCGGGTGGCGTGGCGAGCGTGACGACGGGCGTTGGTGACCGACTCCTGCGCCAGCCGGTAGAGCGCGGAGCCGACAGGGGGCGGCAGGTCGCCGAGGTCGCCGCGCAGATCCACGTCGACGGCCGGCCCGGTGCGGAACTGGCCGGCGAGCCGCTCGATGTCGGCGACCTGCGGGTTGGGCCCCAGGTCGGCGGGCTGGTCGCGGCGCAGTACACGCACCATCGCGCGCATCTCGGCAAGCGCCCGGGACGCCTCGGCCTCGATGGTGTGCAGCGCCTCGACGGCGGCACCCGGCTGGCTCGTCGACGCGGCGATGCCGGCCTGGGCGCGGATCGCCATCGCCGACACGTGGTGGGCCACCGTGTCGTGCAGGTCACGGGCGAGCCGTTCCCGCTCCAACAGCTTCACCTGGTCGAGTTCGCGCAGTCGGGCGGCGGCGCGGAAGCGGATCGCGACACCCAGCGTGGCGGCGGCGAACATCACCGCGAAGCCGGCGACCAGTTCGCCACCGTCGATCGAGCCGACCAGGCCGGCGGCGGTCACCTTGGCCACCACGAAGAAGGAACCGAGCACGGCGTCCCGGCCGGAACCCCAGCGGAACAGCGCGTTGGCCAGCAGGACCAGGAAGCTCGCCGTGAACAGCTGGCAGGGATCACCGGGCAGCACGTACGGGGCGACAGTCGTGCAGCCGAACGCGATCGCCACCATCGCGAGCGGTTCGGTCCGCCGCCACAGGATCGTGGGCAGCAGCGCGAGCGCGACGACGACGCAGCCCACCCGCCAGGGCAGATCGGGTCGGAAGATTCCTTCCACCACGATCGCCGGCGCGAGGACCGCGATCACCGCCCAGTCGCGCCACACCCGGGTCGGGGTGGGGGAGACCCGCGGCTCGGCAAACACCGCGCGCAGGCGAGGGTGCATGGCATCCATCGTACGAACGGTGGTGCGACTCCAGATCCTCCCAAAGTACGACCGGTGACCACTGGGTGGCCGTGACGGCACCGGTTGCCAGCGGATCTCCGCGACGTTACGTTGAAATGCCATCGATGAGCTTCTACATCGCAAGGTATCGGGGGCCGCATGTCCACGTCCGTCACTCGTCGCACCGTCCTGGCCGGTGGAGCCGGTGCCGCCATCGGCCTGGCCCTGCCCGGCGTCGCCGCCCACGCCGGTGGAAACCATCCCACCAGCGTGAGCTTCACCCTCGACGCGACAACGCTCGACGGCGGTGAGCAGGTCACCTCGGTCACCCTCGACACCCGCCGGCTCGGGTCGATCGACCCGGCCGGGCTGACCCCCGGCACGTTCACGGTGCACGCCAAGGCCACCAGCCCGATCCCGATCGCTACCGGCGACCAGATCTTCAGCGAGTACGACCTGGACCGCACGGTGACCGCGGCCCGGCTCGACCGGCACGGCAACATCGTGCTGGAGTTGAGCCACGCCGAGGGCCAACCCGGCGGTGGGACCCTCGGCTACATCCTGAGCAGGGGCCGCAACGTCCGGCTGGACCTCGTCTACACCATCACCCAGAACACCCCGATCGTTCGACGTCACGGCTCGCCGGTGACCATCAGCCGCTTCGTGCAGGCGGGGCTGTCGAACCCGGAGGTGGACGCCTTCAGCTACCACGTCTCGGGCTCGGGTATGAAGTACCGGCTGTACTCGCCCGACCACTCGCCCCGACACGGCCGGCGGCCGCTGATCGTCTGGCTGCACGGTGGCGGCGAGGGCGCCTCGCTGGCGGACGACTACTACGACAACGAGACCACGCTGCGCGCCAACCGGGGAGCGCTCGGCTTCGCCACCCCACAGGCCCAGCGGATCTTCTCCGGCGCGTACGTCGTCGCTCCGCAGAGCACCTCCTACTGGATGGAGGACGGCCCCCGGTTCGCCCCGCTGATCCGCGAGATCATCCGGGACCTCGTACGCCGCGAGCGTGTCGACCCGGACCGGATCTACGTTGTCGGTTGCAGCAACGGCGGCTACATGTCCCTGGAGATGACCTCGACCTACCCCGACCTGTTCGCCGCCTCGGTGCCGATCTGCGGTGTCGTCGAGCCGCTCAGCGGGGAGGGCCCGCCGCTGATCACCGACGCGGAGTTGGCGCAGATTCGGACCCCGACCTGGTTGGTCACCTCGCGCGACGACGACACGGTGCCACCCGAGACCAACACGATCCACGCCCACGACCTCATCCCGGGATCACTGATCAGCCTGTACGACCACGTCGTCTGGGACGGCTACCAGTTCCCCGGTCACTGGTCCTGGATCTACGTTGCCCGCAACGACCCGAGTCTCAACGGCACCCACATCTGGCAGTGGATGGCCCGCCGCCGTCGGTGATCTGCTGGTCGGCGAGGCGGAAGCACGGCTCCGGGCCGGCCGTGGAGGTCGACCCGGAGCCGGTGACTGTCAGCCGACCGGGGTCAGGCGCCAGTTGTTCCTGGTGCTGCCGTTGTCGGCGTACTGGACGGCCTGGGCTCCCCAGGTGCTGGACCCGTTGAGGATGGCGAGCACCTTGCCGCTGTTGACGTTACGGATCCGGTAGGAACCGTCGCTGTTGGCCACCAGGGTCCAGCGGTGGTCGGCGGTGCCGTTGTCGCTCCACTGCAGGACGCGGGCGTTGTCGGCGGTCGACATGATCTCGACGCCGAGGACCTTGCCGCTGTTGACGTTGCGGAACCGGAACGCGCTGCCGTCGGTGATCCGGACCCAGTTGTGGTCGGCGGTGCCGCTGTCACCCCACACCACCGCCAGGCCGCCATCGGCGGTGGACATGTTCTGCACGCCAAGCACCAGGCCGGTGTCGACGTTCACCAACTTGTAGGTGTCGCCGGGGGTGGTGGCGCTCACGCTGGTCACGAAGGTCATCACGCTTCGGGCGGGCAGCGTGACGGTGAGCGAGCCGTTCGACATGCTGAGCGCGCCCTGGGGCGCGACGGTCCTGCTCCCGTCGGTCAGCCAGTTCGAGACACTGCCGGACGCTGTGGCGTTGGACAGTGTGAACTGCTGGCTCACCGACGAGGTGTTCTTGTTGATGGCGACGATGACGACTGTGTCGCCACCTCGGTACGCCGAGACGTAGACGTTCGACGCGGGGTTCGCCGTCGCGTCGATCCGTACGTACCCTGGGCGGACGAACCTGGCGAAGTGCGCCATCATGGCACCGCGCTTGCTGATCTGGCCGTCCTCGCGCATGGGGCCGTAACTGCGCCGGAGATACCACCAGACGTACGCCTGGAACTCCGCGTCCACCATGGCGCGGTGGACGTGTTCCCCCACGTCGAGCGCCTCGGGCCAGGCGTCACCCGAATTGGTGTTGCTGTTGGGGTAGTAGACCTCCGTCATCCAGAGTTCCTTGCCCGCGCCCTTCTGCTTGAAGAGTGGGTAGGGGAAGTTCGCGTACGACGTGCCGTAGAGGTGGGCACCGATGATGTCCACGTTGGCGAGTGCCGCGGAGTCGTTGAGGATCGGGTCCGACACTGACTTCACGTACTGGAAGGACTCCGGTGCGATGACCCTGGTGCTGATCGAGCCGGCGTTCTCCCGCAGGAACCGGAGCATTTCCGTGGACGTCCACCACGTCCACTCGGCCGCGTAGTCCGGCTCGTTCTGCACCGATATGCCGTACAGATTCACCCCGTTGTTGCGCATGTGGGTGGTGAAGTCGTTCAGGTGCGTGGCGTAGGCGCCGTACGAGCTGTATCGGAGCCGCCTCGCGTTGGTCTGGTTGCCGCGGGTGAAGGTCTCGATCATGCTGGCCGGCGGGTTCCACGGCGATGCGAAGACGGTGGCGCCGAGGGCGACAGCGCGCTGCGCGGTCGCCAGATCGCGGCTCCAGTCCGCCTGGTTCTCGTTGACGGGGATCCGCAGCAGGGAGAACCCGAGTCGACCCTCGCCGGTGCCGAACGCCGTGTCCCGTTGGGCAGCGGTCAGGTCGCCGATCCAGGCTGCGTGGGCCATGGCGCCGAAGCCTCGGATCGTCTGCCGCGTTGCCGACGGGTTGATGCTCGCCGGTGCGGCAACGGCTTCGGTGGCCCCCACGACCGTCGCTACCGCTGCGACCGGTACGGCCCCTATGGTCGTCAAAACGGTTCGCCGGGTCAGCGTTTTCCGTTCGCCGGTCACCTGCTCATTCTGATCTTGCGTCATTGTCGTGTCCTCCTGGGTGGTGGTGGTGCGCGCCTTCTCGGCGCCGTTGGCCCGGTCGGCACCGGTCTGCTGCGCTGGCACGGGGTTGACCGTGATCCCGACGACCACTCCGGCCCCGATTGATCGTCATAACTGTTAACGCTAACAGAATTGTTACGCCTCTGGCATCGGCGGGTGTGGATCACTGCTTGCGGCGTAGTTCTCGCAACACGCCGTGCCGGCGCACCGCCCACGCGAGACGCCGGACGCGCGGGTGCCACACGAACAGCACCGCCGCCCGGCGGATCAGGCCGAGCCGGTTGTCGCTCAGCTGGTTCTCGATCGCCTGCCAGATCAGCTCACGCACCTTGGCGCTGGCCAGCACCGCCCGCACCTCACGCCGCACCACAGGATCCTCCGCCGCGGACGCGATGGCGGCAGCCTGACCCGGTCGGTCCGCCAGCGGCTCCACCGCCGCCGCGACGAGCGGCCTGCGCACCTCGTCCTGCTCCAGCAGCAGCAAGACCGCTTCCCGAATTTCGACAGTGTCCAGGGCGGACCGCAGCAGGCTCAGCAGGCTGCGCTCCACCTCGTGGTCATGGTCCGGGACGGACAGTGTGGCCAGCAGCCCCGCGATCTCCTCGAGATCGACGACGTGTCGCACCCCGGAGCGGAACTCCGGCAACTCCCACGCGACCTGCAGAGCCTTGACGAGATTGCGGTTCATGCGCCATCGCTACCCGCAAGCGCCAGCCGACGAAACCCCGACCTGGCGCCGGACGACCTGGATACCGGCGGTCGTGGTGGTCACCAGCGCCGCAGCTGCGGCGACCAGTAGAAGAACGGTCTCGGCCAGGACACTGTGCATGTATTCGCCTCCGTTCGCGGTGGCCGACAGGTACTGCACGGCTGCGATCAGGTTGAGGGGTGCGGCGATGAGCGCGCTGACCCACCACCTCGTCCTTGGCGCTGTGGGTGCGCCCGCTGGTCGCGCGCGCCGGGCCTGGATGACCCAGTTGGCGACGCTGGCCCAGGCGGTGAGCAGCGTAAGGAGCAGCAGACAGAATGTCGCTGTGGACAACTCACGGAGCGGCACGACGCTGTCGAAGATCTCCACTATGGCGGATCCGTCGTGGGTCACCACGCCGACGCGGCGCTCGTATGCCCCAAGAGCGACGAGGGTGTGGGTGACGTCAACGACCGTGAGTGCGACCAGGGCGGCCACGACGGTGCGGGAGTTCGGCATCTGGCGACGATAGCCCTCGGGCGTGGCTTTCTTGAATCGCTCTGCCGATCGCCTCTCAGCACCACGTCAGGGTCGAGTTGACCCTCGTGACGTTGCTGATCGTGTTGTTCGCCCCACCGCAGGGGCTCTGGGTGATGTTGGTGCCGCTGACCGTCAGATTCTGGAACCGGATGCCAGAGGAGATCGGGAACTCGCTCCGGGCCGCGATCCGCACCTCACCGCCGCCGGTCACCGTCCCGGAGACCCCGGCGATGACGACGTTGTAGCAGTTCTCCACCAGGATCGAGTTGTTGCCCGTGTTCGAGATCGTCACCCGGTCGATGACCGCGCCACCGGACTCGGACACGCAGAAGATCCCCCGGCCACCGCCGGACGCGAGCACGGTGCCGACCCGGATGTTGGTCGGGTACGAGTTGCCCACCCGACCGTTGCGGTTGGCCATCCGGAACGCCGCGTACCCGGTGCCGGCCCCGGCGCCCTGCGCGTCGACGGTGCCGATCGTGGCGTTGATCGTGTCGTTGAGCAGCAGGCCGGAGTCCCGGGTGTTCCGGGCCGTGACAGTGCCGATCGTCAGACCGTCCACTCCGTACGTCTCCACCCCGTGGGTACCGGTCCCCGACACGTAGACGTTGTCGATACGGATGTTGCGTACCTTGACCGCCCGATCTCCACCGTGGTTGTCGATGCGCACGCCCAGGCCCGCGGAAAGCCGCATGTCGATCTGCCCGAGAGTCAGGTTGTTCACGTTGCGCATGAAGATCCCGTACAGCGGCGATCCGGTCAGCGTGAGGTTCTGCACCTCGACGTCGGTGGTTCCCCGCGAGTACACCGGCGCCTGGTCACCCGAGCCCGACCCGGTCACGTTGATCGTGCCGCACACGGCAAGTGTCGTGTACGACGGCAGCGACAACCGCGAGCCCGCGCTCATCGAGCCGGAGCCTCGAACGACCACCCGCTGCTTCGACGTACGACCCGCCGAGAGCGAGTTGACCGCCGCCTGCATCGCCGACAGCATGTCCGCGCCCGAGTAGACCGTCGACGAGCCGTTGCGGGCCGTCCAGGTGCCTCCGCTCAGTACGGCCTCGGCGTTGCTCGACCCGCTGCCACAGCCGGTGGTCGGTGGCGTGCCGCCGCCAACCGCCACCAGCTGCCACTGCTGGTTCGGGCCGTTGAGATCGGCGTACTGACTGATCCGGCCCCCGTCCGCGGTGGACCGCTCCCAGACCTCAAGCGCCTTGGCCGAGTGGCGGTTGATCAGCCGGACGTAACCGCTGTCGGAGTCGAGGACCTGGAACTGCTGGTTGGCGCCGTTGGCGTCGGAGAACTGGCGGTACTCGGCGCCGTCGGCGGTGTTCCACTCCCAGAGGTCGACGACCTTGCCGCTGTGCCGGGCCTTGAGGCGGTAGTAGCCGCTGCCGGAGGAGACGAACTGGAACTGTTGCCACGCGCCGTCGTTACGGGACCACTGCTGGATCACCGCGCCGTCTGCCGTCGAGGTGTCCCGGACGTCGAGGACCTTGCCGCTGTTCCGGTTGACCAGGACGTAGTAGGCGTTGGTGTCGATGGTCGCCGCCGCTGCCGGCGGCGCGCCGACCAGGGCGGCACCGGCCGCGCCGACCAGCATGGTGATCATGGCGAGCACCAGGCCCGTACGCCGGCCGCGACGCGTCGACCCACTGCCGGACGGTCTTCTCGTGCTGGTGAAGGGCATC
Organism: Micromonospora sp. NPDC048947; assembly: GCF_040649495.1. Taxonomy (NCBI): domain Bacteria; kingdom Bacillati; phylum Actinomycetota; class Actinomycetes; order Micromonosporales; family Micromonosporaceae; genus Micromonospora; species Micromonospora sp. NPDC048947. Next base: position 638,159 of record NZ_JBEZFO010000001.1, on the reverse strand, counting down.
GCTCCTCCTGGCTGGAATGGGCTGCGGGCGTACCTGGACGGGTGTCGACGACAGCGGGCGCCTACTCCAGGTGGAAGGTGGCCGAGGCGCGTTCGGCGCTCGAACTGACCGCCTCGATGTAGAGCAGTCCGTCGCGGTGGCGCACGTGGCGACCCGGGAAGTTCTGCGACTCCAGGGAGATCCCGGCGCTGTCGGCGAGGCCGGCTTGACGACGGAAGCTCGCGTCGCCGCCGAACAGCGCCGAACCGTCGTTCTTCTCCACGTACAGGGCGTAGCCCCGGTGGCGTAGGTAGTAACCGGGGAAGTTGGTCGACTCCAGCGACACCGATCCACCGCCGGCGAGGCCGGTGACGATGCGGAACTGGGAGTCGGCCAGGTTGGCCACGTTCGGCTCGATCCGGGCCCGGTAGTCGTAGTGCCGGATGTAGCTGTTGGCCTGGTCATGTGACCGCAGCCGCACCGGTGTGGCCCCGTCGGGCACCGGAATGCCGAAGTTCGGGGTGCCGTCGGCGTTCCAGTACACCTTCTGTAGCCGGGTGCGTCGGTTCGGGTCGTTGAGCGGGTCGCCGGAGATGTCGCGGTAGTTCCGGTCGTGGTAGACGAGGATGTCGCTCTGCCCGTCCTCGGAGACGGTGAACGAGTTGTGGCCGGGGCCGTACTGGCTGGTGGCCGCGTTGCTGGCGAACACCGGGCTGGGGCTCTTGCTCCAGGAGGCCGCGTCGAGCAGGTTCGCGCTGGCCGAGGCGCTCAGCATCCCGAGGCAGTAGTTGGCGTCCGTCGCGCTGGCCGAGTAGGTCAGGAAGATCCGGCCGTTTCGTTGGATCACGGCCGGTCCCTCGGCGACCCGGTAGCCGCGGGTCTCCCAGTCGTACGTCGGCACGACGAGCCGGGTCACGGTGCCGGTGATCTGCCACGGGTTGGCACCCATCCGGGCGAGGTAGACGTTGGAGTTGTTTCCGATCGCCGGCTCCTGCTGTGCCCAGGTCAGATAGCGCACCCCGTTGGCGACGAAGGTCGAGGCGTCCAGGCTGAAGGTGTCCCAGGGTGTCGTGATCCGGCCGCGTTCCGTCCACGAGCCGGTCAGCGGATTCGCGTTGGCGTTCTCCAACACGTACATCCGGATCCGCCACACGTCGTCGGTGCGGCCCGCGGCGAAGTAGACGTACCACCGGTTGTTGATGAAGTGGATCTCCGGGGCCCAGATGTGGGCGCCCATCTCTCCGCTGGTGTGGCGGCTCCAGATCGTCGTCTCCGCGGCAGTCGCCAGCCCCTGCAGGGTGGTCGCCCGGCGCAGCACGATCCGGTCGTACTGCGGCACCGTCGCGGTCATGTAGTAGTAGCCGTCGGTGTGCCGGAAGATGTGCGGATCGGCCCGCTGGTTCACCAACGGGTTGGTGTAGTTGACGGCCGGCGCGGCGTGCGCCGGTGCGGCCATGGGCAGGCCGGCCGACACGGCCAGCAGCACCAACACCGCGGCCAGCATCGACCGCAGGCGCCGAGGGACGCCGTGGCCGGCAGGCCCCCGGTGGACGGCCCGACGGGTGTTCGGGTCGGTTCGAGGGGATGGCAGCGGCATCTGTCCTCCGCGAGCTTGGGAACGGCCATTGACCAGCACCCATAGCACCGCGGCGATGCCGTAGCCGATCCGGTCGACGCCGAGCGGCGACGTCGGGCCGGACCGGGGGGAGAGGCGCGAAGGGCTGGGAATGTGACTGTGGCGTTGCCACCAGGTGGCGGGGTTCATGTTGGCGTTAACATCGATACCTGTCAAGGTGCGACGGTTCCTCGCCTTGCCGGAACAGCGGCCGTCGCGTACGTGGAGGTAGTGTCCTCGGCGTGCTGCGACGGTGGATGCTGGCGATCCTGATGGTGGTGTGCGGCGTGCTGGTGGCGGTGACCCAACTGACCGCCGGTCTGCCCATCGTCGGCGTCGTCGAGTTGCTGGTCTTCCTGGTGTTGGCGCTGCTGCTGTCACCGTGGGCCTTTCCCCGCCCGGTGAACGCCGCCGAAGCGCAGCGGGCCAGCGCGGTGGACGGCCGGCCGATCGTCTACTGGCGTCCCGGCTGTCACTACTGCCTGCGGCTGCGGTTCTCCCTCGGCCGGCTCGCCCGGCGGGCGCACTGGGTGGACATCTGGCGCGACCCGGCCGCTGCCGCAGCCGTCCGGGCGGTGGCCGGCGGCAACGAGACGGTGCCCACCGTCGTGCTCGGCGATCGGGCCGTCGTGAACCCCGACCGGGCCTGGTTCCGCGAGCAGCTCCGCTCATCCTGAACAGGCGATCCCCTCACCTGACGAGGTCACCGGCGAGGTACACGGCCAGCGGACGGCGCAGCACCGTGATGTCGCTCGTCGGATCGCCGTCCACGATCAGCAGGTCGGCGTCGAACCCGGGGCGGACCCGGCCCTTGCGTCGCCCCAGACCACACACCTCGGCGCCGACCGAGGTGGCCGAGGCGAGGGCGACGGTGGCGGCAATGTCGCAGCCCACGTACTCGACGAGCGTCTCCGGCAGGATCCCGTGCGGCTTCGCGGGGCCGAGGCCCGCATCCGAACCGGCCACCAGGCGGACCCCGGCCCGGTGCAGTGTGGCAACGCCGTCGCGCAGCGCGGCTTCACTGAGCCCGGCCCGCGCCGCCATCGCCACCACCTCGGGCGGCGTGACCACGGCCGGGTCGGTGCCGAGCGTGGCGCAGACCGCCACCCCGGACGCAGCCAGTCGGTCCGCGAGCTCAGCGGGGACACGGGCGCCGGCCGCCGTGACGCAGGTGCAGTGTTCGATGCCGTCCACGCCGACGCGCAGCGCCTGCTCGACAGCGCTGAGCGCGTGCGCGTGCGCGGTCACCGGCAGGCCCAGATCGTGGGCCTGCGTCAGTGCGGCGGTCAGTTCCTCGTCGGTGAACTGCGGTCTCGTGGTGTCGGTGCCCGGGGTGAACACCCCGCCGCTGGCCATCACCTTCACCAGATCGGCACCGGCCGCCGCCCGCAGACGCACGGCCTCACGAAGCCCGTCGACACCGCTCGCCTCACCCCCCAACGACCAGCAGTGCCCGCCGACGCTGGTGAGCGGTGCGCCCGACCCCACCACCGTCGGAAGGTCGTCCCGCACCCGCCGGTCCCGCCAACGCAGCACCGCGTCACGCCGGTCGCCCAGGTCCCGGACCGTCGTGACGCCGGCCGCCAGGTGCGTACGTAGCGACGCCTCGACGACCGCGTCGAGGTCCGACTCGCGACGATCGGCGAGCCGGCCGAGCGCGTCGGGCCCGGCGTCGGCGGACAGGTGCACGTGCGCGTCGACCAGACCGGGCAGCAGAGTGCCGCTCGGCTCCTCACGTACCGACCAGCCCTCCGGCGCCTCGGCGCTACCCCGGTGCACCCCGGCGATGCGTCCCTCGTCGAGCAGGACCAGGACTCCGCCGTCGACGAGCCGTTCGCCGTCGAACATCCGGGTCACCCGGACAGCATGCTTCGTCATCGTCATCGTCATCGTCACCTCACCTCATCCCGCCTGGCCACAGCCGCCACCACCGACGCCCCCGTCCCTCGGCGGCCACCGCTCATGGCCTGACGATCGCATCGCCGTAGGCGGCCCGGCCTCCCTCGCCAGAGCGATACGCCATCCCCCAGCCGGGTCGGCACCTGGTGGGTGGGTCGGCACATCACCCGCCGCAGTGGCGTTTTCACCACCCTCTGCGGGGGATACGACGCCGCCCGACTTCCCGTGCTGAACGGGCGACGACAGGAGGACGGTCATGGCACTGGCCAACCCGGCACCCGACTACTTCGAGCCCGAGGACGGCATGTTCCTCGCCACCCTGCTGATCGTTCGCGATCTGGCGCGGTCCCGGGAGTACTACGAGCGGGTGTTCGGGGCGACCTGCGTCCACGAGAGCAGCCCGCTGATCATGAAGTTCTTCAACAGTTACATCATCATCAACGTCGAGGGCGGTCCGACGGACGACAAGCCGACGGTGCAGGCCAAGGCGCCGTCCGACTCCAACACCCTGAGCTGCGCGATGAACCTCCGGGTCCGGGACATTCGGAAACTCTACGAGGAGTGGAAATCCCGGGGCGCGGACTTTCTCACCGAGCCGAAGGACCACGGAACGGAGATCCGCTGCTACCTGCGCGACCCGGACGGCTACCTGGTCGAGGTGGGGCAGGGCCTCTGACCGTCGGGCGGCGGCGGGGCGCCGACAGGGCGAGCCACAGGCTCACCTGGCGTCCTCTCGTCGTACCCGCCTGGCATCATGCTGATCATGGATCATCAAGGGGAGCTCCGCCGTGCCGCGACCGACGTGGGCATTCCGGATGACGAGATCGGGAAGTTCACCGAACACCTGCGTCTGGCGATCCGGTTGAGCGGGGGTTCCGGCGATGCCCCGGTCGGGCAGTTCGGTGGGTTGCCCCGACTGCCGGTGGGCACCGACTGGCCGACCGCCGGAGCCAATCCGTTGCCCTTCATCTTCTCCGTCGACTGTGCGGCGCTGCCGAGAGTCGACGGCTTCGGCCTGCCGTCAGCTGGCTCGCTGCTCTTCTTCCTGGCCCACCAGGAGGACCACCTGGCCGGCGCCAGCGGCGACCGGAGGTACGCGCGGGTCGTGTATGTACCGGCCGACACCGATACCGAGGTAGCGGAAGAACCCCACATCCCCACCTTCGTCGGCGAGCAGTACGACGTCTTCGCCACGTTGGTCGCGCGACTGCCCCCTTGGATGGCGACGCAGGACGACGACGACGAGGAGGACGAGGACGACCTGTCGCCGTTTCAGCAGCAGTTGACCCGCGACCTGGAGCGCGATCTGCCGCATCTGGAGGAGCTTCGTGCGCTGGCCGACGACCTGTGGCCGCCGGATGAAGGGCTTGCCAGCGCCGATATCGGCGGGTATCTCGACGACGAGGTGATCAGGAGTATCGCGGAGCAGACCCTGGCCGGTCGGGAGAAGGCCGGCGAGATCGCCGTCCCGGTGGCGCAGTGGTACACCCAACTGGAGAAGGAGCAGCATCGGCTGACGAGCGAGTGGGTGTCGCTCGCCCGTTTTTCCCTCGCCGAGGAGTTCTACTACGGCAGCTTCGTCATCCGCCACGACGACCTCGCCGCCGGTCGGCTGGGCGAGGCGCTCTCCGTGACCGAGTTCAGTGAGTAGAACGGCCGCGGCGGTGCACCCGCGTTGCCTGAGGTCATCGTCCGTCGATCAAGCGGCGGGCTACCCTGACCTGCGGTGCCTCGATACCGCGTGACCAGAGGAGTCGATCTGACATGACGGCAGGACGACCGTTGCCGACCCAGGACGAGGTGCTCGGGTACTTCGACACGCTGTCGAACTGGGGACGGTGGGGCGACGACGACGAACTCGGCACGCTGAACCACATCACCGACGACGTCCGGCTGGCGGCGGCGCGGGCCGTACGGCACGGCAGGAGTGTGTCCTGCGCGTGGGAGGTCTCCGCACCGGGAGACATGGAGCGGTCGACGACGACGTGCCCGTGCACCGCCGACATGCCGGGTGCCGAGAACATGCCGCCCGCCTTCCACGCCGACCGGCGCTGGGGTTTCTCGTCCGAGCGGCTCGGCATCTCGTTCCACGGCAACACCCTCACCCACCTCGACTCGCCGTGCCACATCTTCTGGGACGGCGCCATGTACAACGGACGGTCGCACTCGTTTGTCGACGCCGAGACGGGCTCGGCGTGGGCGGCCGTCACAGCGGCCGCGAACGGGATCGTCACGCGTGGTGTCCTGCTGGACGTCGCGGCGGCCCGCGATGTGCAGTGGCTGGAGCCGGGGGAGGGCGTCCATCCCGCCGATCTTGTGGAGGCCGAGCGTCGCCAGGGGGTGCAGGTGCGACCCGGCGACGCGGTACTCCTGCGGACCGGTTACGGGCGCTTCCGGCACGAGAACGGCGCGGCCAGCGGGTTCACGCAGGCCGGCTGGCACGCGTCCTGCCTGCCGTGGCTGCATGAGCGGGGGGTGGCGCTGATCGGCGCCGACACCCCGCAGGACGTTCAGCCGTCGGGGTACGACGACGTGTTGATGCCGGTCCACGCCGTGAGCCTCGTCGCGATGGGCCTGTGGATGCTCGACAACTGCGACCTGGAGGCGTGCGCGACGACGGCTACCGAGCTCGGCCAGTGGGATTTTCAGCTGGCGGTCGCACCGGTCCGCTTCGCCGGCACGTCCGGCAGCCCGGTCAACCCGATCGCCACGTTCTGACCACGCGCGCGGCGTCTGCCGCCGCATCTGTGGCCGGCCACAGAACAGCAATGGGCGCCATCGCGCACCGCGTAGTGCCCCCGGTCCGGAGCCCGTACTGCATAATGCTGTTACGCATAGAAGAATGTGGATATTTGGCAGGGCTGTGGCCGCGCTGTGACGCGGTCGGAGCGACCGGGCTGGGCCGGTAGCCGCGGGGCGGTGCCGGATCAGGTTTTGAGAGGGCTACCACCATGACCGTGCCACGCCGGGAACACGTACCCGTCTGGGTTCGGCCGGTCCTCGCCGCCGCCGTTTCCGTCCTCGTCGTGGGGGTGCTCGCCGCAGCCGGTCCGGCCAATGCCGCCGATCCGCCGCACCGCGCGGCCAACCCCTATGTCGGAGCCCAGGTCTACGTCAATCCCGAGTGGGTCGACCACGCCACCGCGGAGCCCGGCGGCGACGCTGTCGCCGGACAGCCGACAGCGGTCTGGCTGGACCGCATCGCCAGGATCGAGGGAGACGACGGGAGGATGGGCCTGCGCGAGCACCTGGACGCCGCCGTGGCACAGCACGCCGACCTCGTCCAGCTGACCCTGTACAACCTGCCGGGACGCGACTGCGGCCGGCAGGCCCCGCAGGGTGAGCTGTCAATCGGCGACCTCGCCCGGTACCGGGCGGAGTTCGTCGACCCGATCGTCGAGATCCTCGCGACGCCCGAGTACGTCGACCTGCGGATCGTCGTCTTCGTCGAGCCGAACTCGCCGCCGGACCTTGTCGTCAACACCGGCAACCGGTACGCGGCCACAGCGGCCTGTGAGGAGGCGCTGGCGCGCGGCACCTACCAGCACGGGATCGGTTACGCAGTGGCCCGGCTCGGCACCGTACCCAATGTCTACTCGTATCTCGACATCAGTCACCACGCCGAAGTCGGCTGGCCGGAGGACTCCGGTCCGCTGACGGCGCTGCTGTCGCAGGCCGCGACCACCGCCGGCAGCACGCTGGCAGACGTTCATGGTTTCGTCGCCAACACCGCCAACTACTCCGTTCTGCACGAGGAGTACTTCCGCTCCGACGATGTCATCAACGGCCAACCGGTGTACCTGTCCAGGTGGGTCGACTGGAACCCGTTCATCGACGAGGTGCCCTACGTGCGACACCTGCGGGGTCTGTTGACGGAGGCGGGCTTCAACCCGAACGCGGGCGTGGTCGTCGACACCTCACGCAACGGTTGGGGCGGCCCGAGCCGACCCACCGGCCCGGCGCCCTCGGGCGACGTGGACCGTTACGTCGACGGCAGCCGGATCGACCGGCGGGCAGCGATCGGGAACTGGTGCAACCAGAGGGGCGCCGGCCTCGGCCAGCGCCCAGTCGCCGAGCCGGAACCAGGCATCGACGCCTACGTCTGGGTCAAGCCGCCCGGCGAGTCCGATGGCGCCAGCGGCAGCCCGACCGTCGGCCAACCGTACGAGCCGTTGTGCGACCCGAACTACCTGCCGCCTCGCGGATCCGCGTACGACACCGGGGCGATGCCCGGCGCCCCGCCGCTCGGAGAGTGGTTCCCGGCGCATTTCCGTCAACTGCTGGCCAACGCCTGGCCGGCCCTGTGATCGTCGTTTCACACCGACAAGGCGACGCCGACCCGGCTACGCGCTGCTCAGCTCAGCTCCAGGACGGGCCGGGTCAGGATCTCTTCGGCGTACCCGTCGTCGGAGGCGAGCCACTGCCCGAAATCCTTGTCCCGGTAAGCGGTCGCGAGGGCGAGCCACCCCAGGAAGAAGCCGCTGCCGCCGCATGTGGTGCTGCCGCCGTCGCCTCCGCACACGACGGTGCGTTCGGTGCTCGCCTCGTGCTTGTACGGATCCTGGCCGATCGCCAACCCCCACAGGTTGGTCTCACTGTGCATTCCGGTCGTGTAGTCGAACGGGTAGCCGTCGTTGGGGCAGTCGTCACCCCAGCGGAACAGAGTCGCCGCCCCCGCTCCACACGCCCACTCCCACTCATCCGCGGTCGTCGTCCGTAGGCCGGCGCTCGCGAGCTGGGCCATCGCCTCGTCGTAGGACACGTCAGTGCTCGCTCGGGCCCTCGTCACCCGCCCGGTCTGGTCGAACTCGACGCTCAGTCCGCCGGCAGACCGGAACGTGCTCACCCCGTCGAGCTGATCTCCCGCCGACGCGATGAGTTTGAGCACCCGGGGGTCGTCCGGCGCCAGCGGAGTGTCGCAGGGGTCGAACGCCTCCACAGCGACCAGCATCGCTGGCAACTCGACGCTGCGCACCGACGAGGTCATGGCGTCGACGTACTTGGCCATCGGTGGAAGGCCGTACTCCGCAGCGCTGTCGGCGTAGCTGGCCAGCTGGTCCGATGTGGGCCGGAAACGGGCCGCGTCGTAGCCGAGCGTCGGTCGGCCACCGGGTACCAGAGCGAACCGCATCCCGTCCCGCTCGAACAGCGCCGTCCGGTGCGACAGCCCCGCGTACACGGTGTTCTGGAGGCCGACCGGCACTGTCAGGCAGTGCCGGTCGGCGATCTCCTCGGCGAGGCGCTGGGCAGCACCATCGGAGAGGTCATTCCACTGGGCATACGTGAGATCGGCGTACGACACCACGCAAGAATAGGATCTGACGTTCTGCTCCCGCAGGCACGGAAACGTCACGAGCCAAACGCGTAGCCGCCGGGTCGGACCGGGTAGCGGGACAGGTTGTACGGAGCGGTGTCGATGCAGTACCGCTTGGCGGGTCTGGTCGGGTCGCCGCCGGCCTGGAGCGTCTCGATCTGGTCGGCTCGACCCGGACCGCCCTCAATGATCTTGATAACGAAGACGTGGTTGACCATCGGACTGCCGCCCTCCGGGACGACAGCGGTCACCAGTGCGGTGTCGCCCACCACGCTGACACACGTCACCTCGGCCCGTCCCTCGCTCGCCACGCTCCCGTCGATCCGCGCGTGCCGGAAGCGGAACACGCCATGGCCGGTCCCGTGCTGGTCTACCCAACCCACGACGCCGAACCGGATCTGATGACCGAAGGTCCCCGGCTCGTTGTAGACGAAGCCACCGACGCCGGCGATCCACGCGCCCGGCGTGGCGGGCACCTCCGGTGGGTCCTGGTCGTCGGCCTGAGCGGCCGCCGGGGCACTGACGGCCGTCACTGCCGCGGCGAGCGCGGCGACAAGCAACCTGCGAATCGTCATGACTTCTCCAATCTTGAAACAATCGCTGCGCGTCGGCCGTAGTCGGTGGTCACGGCGATGACGAGCGGGCCCCACCCGAGCATTGGCGCGTAGTAGCGGAGCACCTCCCAGTCGGGAGCCCGGAGCGCCGGTTCGTCGTCGCCGATGCCCACCCAGCCGCTCTGCACAAAGTGGAACCTGTGGTTCAGGAGGAAGTAGACGCAGATAGCGACGAGCGACCAGCCGCCGATCAGCGCGACGCGCACGACCGGACGCGCGGGTATGCGGCGGCCCCCGATGCGGGGCACCCAGTGCGGAAATCGCTGCCCCCACCCGTGCACCAGCCCGAGTGTCAACAGGGCCAGGCCCATCGACAGCGCGGACAGGAAGATCATGTACCACTGGGTGACGGCATCGTCGGTGAACACCAACGACAGTCGCCAGGCCGCGGACGGCAGGACGCAGAGCGGGACGGCGTAGGCGGCCCACACGGTCCAGGGCGGCGGGGCGGCGGTCGAGACGCGGGCAGAGTCAGCGTGGTTCATGGACGCTCCGATCCTGGGAGGCGGTGTCGGTCGAGGTGGCGAGGGCGTAGCCGGTGGTGGTGACGGCCAACGACATTCCCCAGCCGAGGAAGACCAGCAGCGTGGCGGTGACGGCCCATCCGTCCCACACGTCGGACCAGCGCGCGTCACCGGTGAACAGTTGGCCGACGAGCACCGCGATGCTCAGCACGCCGTAGGCGACCAGCGTGAGCGCCACCACGCCGGCTGGGATCACCGCCAGCCGTCGGGGGACCTGTCGACCGTGTAGTCCCGGCACCCAGCGCGGAAACTGCTGCCCCCACCGCTGTACCAGCCCGAGAACGAGCAGGCCGGCGAGCGGCGGGACGAGCGTGATCGCCACCCCGGTCGGCGTGGAGAGGTTACGCCCGATGTCGTCCAGTTCCCGCTCGGAGATGCCGATCGGAACGCCGAGCACCCACAGCCCGTGCGGCACGGCCCAGCCGAACACGGGCAGCGCGACGGCGACATACGCCCAGCGGCGCGTCCACCGGGGCACCGGTCGGTAGCCGACGGCGGCCGGTCCGCGGCGGGGCCTGGATGCGCTCGCGAGCCCGGCGAACAGGACGCCACCGGCCACCAGCACGAGCCGGGCCCCGAGGTCACGCCAGTCCGAGGGCCGCCCCGCGAGCGCCGCCGGGATCTCGAAGACCAGGTGCAGCGGGAACGCGACCACAAGGAGCAGCGCGGCCGCCGCCCAGCTACCGGCGGTCGCCCGGGTGCCGGGAAACCGGACAGTGCACCCGAGCACCACCGCGAGGGCGACGCCGACTCCCACAGCGCCCCACCCCGACCAGAACGGCAACGCCACGACCTGGTCCGCGCCGCACCCGCCCGCCGGATCAACCAGATCGGTGCGGTCGCAGGCGGTGTACCCCCACCGGCCACCCGCGATCCAGTAGAGCCGCTGAGCCACCGCAGTGACGACGAAGATGGCACAGGCCAGCGCCCACTGTCTTGCGCGGGTCGGTATCTCCATGACAGCCATGGACCTACGATCGCCGGCTGCGGATCGGTTCTCCTCCCCGACAAAAGGGGAGGCGCTCCCTCCGCCGGGGGACAGGCTGACCGGGGGTACGGACGCGGGCGGTGCGGGGCTGGCGCCTGTCGCCTCAAGGAATGCTCAAATTCGATCGACGTGAACCACTGAGGCTGCGAACGCACATACGCTCACCGGACCGGTCCGCCGGCAATCACCCGTCGCAGGCAGAAGGAGGGGGAATGCGGCGATCACAACGGCGCATCGCGCTACTCGCGCTGTCCACCCTGGTGGGTAGCATCCTCGTGACGACCGGCCCTGCGGGCGCGGATCCCACGGGACCGTCAGCCGCCACCAGCCGATCCCAGCCTGAGGATCGTGAGTCGGTACGCCTCGTACACATCAGGCTGACCGGTGCCGACATGCTGGACAAGGTGGCCGCTGCCGGCTTCGACCTCGAACACGGTCTCCGGCGCGTGCCGAACGGCATCGAGGGCGAAGCGGTGGTGACCGCCGAGCAGGTCACCGAACTCACGGCGATGGGCGTCGAGCTGCTCGGCGACGACGCGGGCTTCGCCTGGAGCAACGAGGCCGACGGTGGCCTTGGCATCGACGCCGCCAGCGCGCGGGCGGCCCAGCCGGCGAACCACGACGCGACGGTACGCGTCGTCCGCGCCGACTGGTTCACCACAAAGGGTCAGGGTTTCCTCTACGTCGAGGCGCGGACCACCGAGGGGCAGCAGGCGGACCCGATCGTCGGGATGCAGCTGGAGAACGACTCGGGGAAGGGCACGCCGTTCGGCTTCGCCCGGACGATGAGCCGGTTCGTCGACTCGGGGCAGTACATGTTCCACCGGAACCTCTTCAAACTCGACGTACGCCCCAACAAGATCAAGCTGACGAGTTCCACCGGTGGCGTCGCGACCGGTGTCGTCTCCAACTGGTTGGAGGACGCCTCGCCGCCGCTGACGGCGAACCCGTCCTACAAGTCGGACTTCGTGGACGGCTACCGGCACCCGCAGCAGCTCTACAGCCGTGCCAAGGAGATCGCCCGTCAGTACCCGGACATCGCCGAGATCGTCTACCTGCCGAACCAGACGAACGGGTACCAACGCAAGGCGCAGGCCCAGATCGGCGGTACGGGGCAGGCGGCTGTCGTCGTCACCTCAGCGGCGTGGGGTCACCAGGGCGGCAACGACATCACTGTGGACTTCGTGGACCGGCCCGACGCGAACCTTCCGCTGTCGGTGGAGGTCACCGGCAAGGCGGTCCGTGTCCTGCTCGCCACGGACGCCTCGGGTGCGCCGACGAGCACGGCCGCCGAGGTGGCTGAGGCGCTGCGGACCCGCTCTGCGGGGCTCATCGACCGGGCGCACCCGTACCGCACCAACGAGGGCACCGGCATCGTCACTCCGACGTCCGGCCCGGTCGCGCTGACCGACTTCCTCGACCAGAAGCGCGTCGGAGCGCCGGAGGGCGAGGTGCCGCGCGGCCCCGCGACGATCCCGGTCCTGCGGATCGGCAAGCACCGTGACGGTAAGAAGCCCGGTGTCCTCATCCAGGCGCAGGACCACGCCCGCGAGTGGGTGCCGGCGACGACCAGCCTGGAGTCGGCCGAGCGTCTGGTGCACAACTACCGGTCCGATCGGGAGACGAAGAAGATCGTCGAGAACACCGACGTCTTCTTCATCCTGTCCAACAACCCCGACGGGGCGAACTACAGCTTCTACAACTTCGCCTCGCAGCGTAAGAACATGACGAACCACTGCCCGGACGTGAGCGCCGATCCGGCGCAGCGGAACTCCTGGGGCGTCGACCTGAACCGGAACTACCGGGTCGGGTCGGGTCACGACGGCTACGCGGGAGGGTCGACAAACTGCGTCAGTGGCACCTACCAGGGGCCGGAGGAGCTGTCCGAGCCCGAGTCGAAGAACATCATCTGGCTGGTCGAGAAGTACAAGAACATCAAGTTCATGATGTCGGTGCACTCCAACGGCGGCCAGCTCTTCTGGCAGCCCGGCGCCTACATCGCGGACGGCCGGATCACCACGCCGCGCCCGCCGCTGGGTGACGAGGCGTTCTACTGGCAGTCCGCCGCCAGGATCCTGTCGCAGGTCAAGGCGCACCGGGACACCGTCGTCACGCCGGAGAACGTCGGCGGCTCGTCCGACGTCCTCTACTCCTCGGCGGGCAACGTACGCGAGGACCTGTACCACACCTACGGGATCTACGCGTTCGGCTGGGAGGTCGGCGGCTCCGTCTACAACCCGGCCACCGGCGACTGGCAGGGCGGTTCGTTCCAACCGGAGTGGGACGGCAACCCCGAGCTCGTCAGCGGCCACGCCGAGACGATGGAGTACGCCAACGGGATCATGGAGATGTTCCGGGTCGCGGCGGACTGGGGCAGGGACAAGAAGAACCCGACGTCCCAGTTGGTTCCGGGCGCTGGGCGCTACTCCGGGCCTGTCGACGTGCACTTCGAGACCAGCGAGCCGGCCACCATCTACTACACGACTGACGGCAGCCGGCCGACGCTCGAGTCGCCCCGCTACGCGGCGACCGAGTTCCGTGAGCCGGGGCAGGTGTTCCACGTGACCGAGACGACGACGTTCCGTTGGTTCTCTGTCGACAGCGCCGGCAACATCGAGAAGAACTACGACCCGACGAAGAACGACAAGCGCAACAACTACCGCAGCGCGACGATCAGGATCGCCACGCGGTAACGCCCCGCGACGACAGTTGCCCCGTCGGTGCGGATCACCCGCGCCGACGGGGCAACTTCTGCGTGAACAGGTCGCGGCGGTCAGCCGCGTCGACCTGCCTGACGTTCGGGCCGACGTCGAGTGAGGGCATCCCGAGGCACCAGCCAACACCCGCGCCAGGATCGTGGAACTGCGCTAGTGCGTGGTCAGCGGCCGTGCACCTCCAGCTCCCACAGCGAGTAGCCGTACGCGGGCAGGGCCCGCTGGGTGCCTTGGACGCGTAGGTAGCGGCCGGTGGCCGAGAGGGCGATGTCGTCCACGCCGCCGTCGCCAGTGGTCGTGGTGTGCACCGGCGTCCAGGTGACGTTGTCCGCAGAGACCTGGATCTGGTACGCCCGCGCGTACGCCGCCTCCCAGGTCAGCTGGACCCGGTCGAGGGTGCGGGACGTGCCGAGGTCCACCGAGATCCACTGCGGGTCGGCGTACGCGCTGCCCCAGCGGGTGGTGGCGTTGCCGTCAACGGCGTTGGCCGCCGCGTGCGCGCTGCCCGGCTCCACGCTGGACGCGGTGACCGGCTTGCCCCGGGAGAGCACCGTGCCACCGGCGGCGGTGCCGTGGACGTTGAGGTCCCACAGCGAGTAGCCCCACTGGGTGGCGCGTTGGGTGCCGTACACCCGTAGGTAACGGCCGGTGCCGGTGACAGTGATGTCGTCGACGCCGCCGTCGCCTGTGGTAGTGGTGTGCACCGTCGACCAGGTGACGTTGTCCGGCGACACCTGGACCTGGTACGCCCGCGCGTACGCCGCCTCCCAGGCCAGCCGAACCCGGTTGATCGCGTACGTGGCACCCAGGTCGACGGTGATCCACTGCGGGTCGGCGTACGCGCTGCCCCAGCGGGTGGTCGTGTTGCCGTCCACGGCGTTGCCCGCCGCGTGCGTGCTGCCCGACTCGACGCTGGACGCCGTCACCGGCCGGCCCCGGGCCAGGTCGGTGGCAGGCGGCTCACTCGGGCCGTCGGCCTTGATCCGCACGTTGCGGTAGTTGATGTCCATTCCGGCGCCGTCGTTCTGCAACCCGATGTAGCCGTTGGCGATGGCCCGGCTGCTGGCGTAGTCGTTGATTTTGAAGCCGTTGAGCCAGATCTCGACCCGCTGTCCGTGCACCCCGATCTCGTAGGTGTTCCAGGAGCCGGGTGGGTTGAGCGCCGCCGCGCGGGCGGCCTGGTTGGGTGCCTGGAAGCTGTAGACGCTGCCGGTGGTTCGCGTCGGGTCGCCGTCGGTGGCGTCGATCTGGATCTCGTGACCGGCGGCGACCGGGCCCCACGGGTCGCCCTGCGGATCGGGGAACCCGATGAAGACCCCACCGTTGTCGTCGCCCGGCATCATCCAGTCGACCTTCAGCGAGTAGTTGGCGAAGGTACGCACCGGGTACCAGAGCAACCCCATGCCACCGTTCGACGTGAGGGTGCCGTCGGTCAGGGTGAAGCCACCCGGCCCCGCCTGTCGCCACTGCCCGAGGCTGGCCTCGGTGCCGTCGAACAGCGGGCTGTAGCCGGGCTCCGGCCGGCAGTCGGCCGCCACCGCCCCGGCCGCCACCTGGATGCCGCCCAGCAGCATGCGGGTGAAGTTCGGGTCGGCGTAGCTCTGCTCGGTGTGGCCGAGGCCGGTGTACCAGGAACGTCCACCGCCATAGCTGTGGCACCAGGTGATCGGGTGGTCACCACCCATCGACCCGCCGGTGTACGACGACTCGTCGAGGCTGGCCAGCACCTTGACCGCCGAGCGGGGGTTGGTCCGGTAGTTGTACCACTCGTCGGTGCGGGTCCAGGTCGATGGCAGGTGCGCGGTCGAGGCGTTGGCCCGGTCCTCGACCCGCACCGTCGCCTGCTGGGTGGCCGGGTGCGAGGCGAAGTACCCGCCGACCAGCCCGCCGTACCACTGCCAGTCGTATTCCGTGTCGGCGGCGGCGTGCACTCCGACGAAGCCGCCACCGGAGGCCACGTACGCCTCGAAGGCGCCCTGCTGGCCGGCGTCGAGCACGTCGCCGGTGGTGCTGAGGAATACCACCGCCTGGTACTGGGCGAGGTTGGCAGCGGTGAAGGTCGCCGCGTCCTCGGTGGCGGTGACGGTGAAGCCGTTCGTCGCGCCGAGCTGCTGGATGGCGGCGATGCCGTTGGGGATGGAGGAGTGCCGGAAGCCGGCGGTCTTGGAGAAGACCAGGACCTTGCTCAGCTCTGCGGCCTCAGGGGCCGCGGTCGCTGGCCCGGCCGGTCCGACGGCGGCGACACCAACGGCGAGCAGGACAGCGAGCGCGATTCGTAGCGGCGGCGTCATCTTCATCGACACGATCTCCTCTGGATCGTCGTGCGGATGCGGGTCTCGCACCCCGGGAACTGCCCCGGTGTGCCCACGTCCGCCGAAACGAGGGCGATGTCGAGACGACGCGGAGCGGTGCCACAGTGCCGGGTTGTCGGCATCCGGATGACATCGATCCACATCGCTGATGTGCAGTTAACCTCGGGCGTCTGTGCGGGTCAATCCCTCGCACATGGGCCGGGTCACCTCAGGCGCGGTGCGCCGCCACGTTGATGACGTTGCCGTCCGGAGCGCGGACGAAGAACCTGCGCACGCCCCACGGCTCGGTGGTCAGCGGGTGCACGATCTCGTAGCCGAGCCGCTGTGCCTCGGCATAGGCGCCGTCCACGTCGTCCACCTGCACGCTGATGACCGAGTCCTCGGGCGCGGTCGCGTCGCCGGAGACGAGCTGAACGGCCACGTCGGGGTCGGACGAGGTGTACCGGGCCACCCAACCCAGGCTGAACGCCTCGGTGCTCAAGCCGAGAAAGTCGGTGTAGAAGCCCCTCGCGGCGCTGACGTCAGCCACCGGAAGGTTGGGCAGAATGCGGATGACGCGCATGGGGACCTCCAGCTCAGGCGATCGATGCCCCCTGATTATGCCGACCGTCAGGCCCTGATCCGGTCGGCAGGCGTTCCCGGTCGGCGAGGTCGCGACCATGGGCGGGCGTTCGGGGTTCTGGTTCGGCCGGGGGTGCTGGAGCAGTCAGCTCAGCGCCGCCGCCTTGGCGAGCAGCACCGAGCGTTCGCGCTGATTGGCACAGAGCCGGGCGGCCAGCTCCAGCTCGGCGCGTGCCTCCGGAAGCCGGCCGAGGCGGGTCAGCAGCTCACCGCGTACGGTCGGGACGAGGTGTGACCCGGGGAGGCGGTTCGAGGCGATCAGCTCGTCCACGATGGTCAGGGCGTGTGCCGGGCCCGAGGCCATGGCGACGGCGACGGCCCGGTTGAGGTCGACCACCGGCGAGGGCGCGACCCGGCTCAGCGTCTCGTAGAGCCGGACGATCCGTGCCCAGTCGGTCTCCTCGACCGAGGGCGCCGACGCGTGCGTGGCCGCGATCGCGGCCTGTAGACCGTAGGGGCCGAGGCCGCGCTGCGATGCCCTGGCCAGCGCGGCCAGCCCACGGCGGATCGCCGGGAAGTCCCACAACCGGCGGTCCTGGTCCTCAAGGAGGATCGGGGTGCCGTCCGGGTCGGTCCGGGCCGGAAAGCGCGCCGCCGTCAGCTCGCACAGGGCGAGCAGGCCGTGCACCTCCGGCTCATCCGGCTGGAGCGCGGCAAGTGTGCGGGTCAGCCGGATCGCCTCGTACGCCACGTCGGTGCGCAGCAGCCGGTCGCCCGACGTGGCCGTCGACCCCTCAGTGAAGATCACGTAGAGGACGCTGAGCACCCCGCCCAGCCGCTCCCGGCGCTCACCGACCGGCGGCAGTTCGAACGGCACCCCGGCGGCCGCGATCGCCTTCTTGCCCCGGGTGATGCGGGCCTGCACGGTTGGCACCGGCACCAGGAACGCACGGGCGATCTCCTCGGTGGACAGGCCGCCGACCACCCGCAGGGTGAGCGCCACCCGTGCCTCGCGGGAGAGCACCGGGTGGCAGCTGACGAACATCAGCGCCAGCACATCGTCGTCGATCGCGTCGGTGTCGATCTCCTGATCGAGGGCGGGACCGGCCGCCAACAGGGCGTATCGCTCCTGGAGGGCGACCCGGCGGCGGATCGCGTCGATCGCCCGCCGCCGGGCCGTGGCCATCAGCCACCCGGCCGGATTGGCCGGAAAGGCACGTGGCCAGCACACCAGCGCCTCGGCCACCGCCTCCTGGGCGGCGTCCTCGGCCAGCCCGAAATCACCTGTGAACCGGGTCAGCGCGGCGACGATCCGCGCCGACTCGATCCGCCAGACGGCCTCGACGTCGGCCGTACCCATCAGACCTGGCCGTTGCTCTCGCCACCCTGCGGGACCTCGTCGGCCTCGGCCACCCGCCGGACCTCGATCTTGGACCCGCGGATCGCCGGGACCCGCTTGGCCCACTCGACCGCCTCCTGTTTCGTGGCGACATCGAGCATGAAGTAGCCCCCGAACAACTCCCTGGTCTCGCCGTACGGACCGTCGGTGACCACCGGTGCCTCGCCGCTGAAGTCGACGACGACGCCCTGACGCGGATCGTCCAGCCCTTCGGCCGCGACGAGGACGTCGGCCTTCATCATGTCCTCGATGAATTGGCGGGTGGTGGCCATCATCTCGTCGAGATTGGCCATCATGGCCGCGTTCGTCTCATCGGTGCCCCGCATGATCAACAGGTACTTCGACATCGCGTTCTCCTCATCCGACGGGGCCGTCTCCCGGCCCCAGCATCCCCACGTCGAACGGG
Source organism: Micromonospora sp. NPDC048947 (assembly GCF_040649495.1). Classification (NCBI taxonomy): domain Bacteria; kingdom Bacillati; phylum Actinomycetota; class Actinomycetes; order Micromonosporales; family Micromonosporaceae; genus Micromonospora; species Micromonospora sp. NPDC048947. The sequence continues at coordinate 619,834 of NZ_JBEZFO010000001.1, read as the reverse complement.
CGGCCCACGGATCGACACGGACCCGGACCATTCTTTCCCTGTCCCTGCTCCGCGATCTTGCACTTGCTGTCCCGACATACGGGGCACCTCACCCATGTCGACAACTGAAACTGCATGATCGACGTGGCGGGGAGCGCCACCGCCGCTTGATTCGATCGGTAATCGTCAATAGATTGAGGGCGGGCGCCGCCGGGGTCCGGGCGACCGGGCCGTCGGCGGCTGACAGGTCCACCCCCGAGCCGGGCATTTCGGTCGTACGCGCGACCGGTCGCTGTGGCGCACCGCCGCGTCACATCCAGGGCACGATGTCGCGCCGTGTCCGTCCAGGACACGCCGCCGTGCCGCCTCCGCTCAGCTCGATGGCAGAAGGACCCTTCATGACGATTTTCCGTGCCCGCCCCGCCGCGACCCTGGTGGTCGTAGCCGCGCTGGCCGCCGCCGCGACCACAACCGGAGCGGCGGTGCTCAGCGGCCCGGCCACAGCCGCCCAGGGTTGCCGGGTCGACTACACGCCCAATCAGTGGCCCGGCGGATTCACCGCCGCCGTCAAGGTCTCCCCGGGGGACGCGGCCGTCTCCAGTTGGACAGTCACCTGGACGTACGCCGGGGACGAGCGGGTCACCAGCGGCTGGAACGCCACGGTCAGCCAGTCCGGATCGACGGTGACCGCCCGCAACGCGTCGTACAACGGCAGCATCCCGGCCGGTGGCTCCACCGAGTTCGGGTTGCAGGGCACGTACGGCTCCAGTGGTGGTGCGCCGACCGGGTTCAGCCTGAACGGCGTAGCGTGCAACGGCGCCACGCCGCCGCCAACCACGCCGCCGCCAACCACGCCGCCGCCAACGACGCCTCCGCCGACGACGCCTCCGCCGACCACTCCGCCGCCCACCACCGAGCCGCCGACCGGGTGCGCCGGCGCGGTGCTCTGCGACGGCTTCGAGGGCCAGACCGGGTCGACGCCGTCCGGTGACTGGGCCGTGGTGAGCCCGGACTGTTCCGGCGCGGGTAGCGCCACCATCGACACGGCGACCACGCACAGCGGCAGCCGGTCGGTCCGGATCAACGGCGCCGCCGGGTACTGCAACCACGTCTTCATCAGATCCACGAAGAACCTCGGCAGCGTGGGCAACGTGCGGTACGGCCGGATCTGGGTCCGGCACACCACCGCCCAGCCCACCGAACACACCACGATGATGGCGATGGCCGACGCCGCCGACGGCAACAAGGACCTGCGGTTGGGTGGCCAGAACGGCGCCCTGCAGTGGAACCGCGCCTCCGACGACGCGACACTGCCCGAGCAGAGCCCGGCCGGGGTGGCGCAGAGCCTGCCGCTACCCACCAACCGGTGGACCTGCGTCGAGTTCATGGTGGACGGCGCGGCCGGTCAGCTGCGTACCTGGGTGGACGGCACCGCCATCCCCGGGCTGACCGCGGACGGCGCACCGACGCACGACATCGACGGCCAGTGGTACAACCGCACCTGGCGGCCGCAGCTCACCGACCTGAAGCTGGGCTGGGAGAGCTACGGCGGCGGAGCCGACACCCTCTGGTACGACGACGTCGCGCTGGGTTCCAGCCGGATCGGCTGCTGACCCTTCGGGGTCGTGGACGGGCCCGTCAGCGGCGCCCGCAATGGTGATGAATGTGTCGAGGGTGTGACCCGGAACCTGGGTCACACCCTCGACTGCGTCGGCGTGAGTGGGCGGCCGGAACGTGGGCTGGCGTCCGCCGCCGGCTGGCGTACCGCACCCCCCGCCTGCCAGGCCGCGGAGGTGCTGTTGATATGTTCGCGGCTATGAAAACCGTTTTCATTAAGGCGGGCCTGTGCCTGGTGCTGGCCGCGGCCGGCTGCTCCGACGGTGGAGCCGCCGCACCGGTCGCGCAGGGCCACTCGGCCACCCCGGTCCACCTCACCAACTGCGGACTGCCGGTCGCCGTCGCCGCGCCACCCCAGCGAGCGATCGCACTGGAACAGAACGCCACCGAGATCATGCTCAGCCTCGGTCTCGCCGACCGGATGGTCGGCACCAGCTACCAGACCGACCCGGTGCTGCCCGACCTGCGCCCCGCCTACGAGAAGGTGCCGGTGCTGGCCAAGCTCTACCCCTCACGAGAGGCGGTCCGGGCGGCGAACCCGGACTTCGTCTACTCGACCTACACCTCGGCGTACGCGCCGGACGCCGCGGGTTCGCGCGCTGACCTGGCCACCCTCGGCGTACCGGCGTACCTCTCCGGGTTCGCCTGCGAGAAGCCGGCGGACGCGACCCCGACGGTCACCTTCGACGGGATCTTCGATGAGATCCGCGACATCGCCGGCGTCTTCGGCGTGCCGGAGCGGGCCGACAAGCTGATCCACGAGCAGCAGAGTCGGTTGGATGCCGCCCGAGGTGCGATGCCAACGGCCGCGCCGAACGCCGGCCCGTCACTCCTCTGGTACTACTCCGGAACGAGCACCCCGTACGTTGCCGGACACGGCGGGGTTCCGGACGCGATCAGCTCGCTGCTGGGTGCCCGCAACACGTTCACCGATGCCAGCCAGAAGTGGCCGGCCGGCAACTGGGAGGAGATCGCCAAACGCAACCCGGCGGTGATCGTGCTGGCCGATCTGACCAGGGGTGGAGACGGCGACAGTGCCCAATCGAAGATCGACTTCCTGCGCCGCAACCCGGTGACGTCGAAGCTGGACGCGGTGGTCGCCGGACGGTTCGTCACAGTGCCCGGCTCGTCGATGGATCCGTCGATCCGCAGCGTTCAGGCGGCGGAACTTGTCGGTGCCCACCTGCACGGGACCGTCCGATGACGCCGCCGGCCGGCACCGATGTCGCCGCGCTCGACCAGTCGGCCGCCCGCCGCCTGCTCGAACTCTGGAACGACCAGCAGTCCGCCTACGTGGCCCACCGCGACCTGCGGTTCGACGCGATGGCCGACGTGCTGCGGCTGCACTGCCCGGACGATCTCGCGATCCTCGATCTGGCCTGCGGTCCCGGTGCGATCAGCGACCGGATCCTGGCCCAGTTCCCTCGTGCCACCGCCGTCGCGGTCGACTACGACCCGATCCTGCTGAAGGTCGCGCGGTGTGCCCTGGACCGGTACATGCCGCGGGTCGAGGTCCACGACGTCGACCTGGTGGCCGACGGCTGGGAGCAGGCGCTGACCGGACGGCGGATCGACGCCGTGCTCACCTCGACGGCACTGCACTGGCTCGCGCCGGAGCAACTGCTGCGGGTCTACACCACCGCGGCGCGGTTGCTGCCCGCCGGTGGTGTGCTGCTCAACGCCGACCACCTCCGCTACGACGAGTCGGCGCCCACCCTGCGCGACATCGCCAGTCGGCACGACGCGCAGGTGCAGCAGGAGACATTCGCTGCCGGAGCGCTCACCTACTCCGCCTGGTACGCCGAGGCGGCCCGACACCCGGAACTGGCCGGGCTGGCAGCCCAGCGGGAACGGCGGTTCGCCGACCGACCGCCGCAGGCCCCGGCCGCACTGGGGTTCCACCTGGCTGCCCTTCGCGCGGCCGGGTTCGCCGAGGTCGGCACCGTCTGGCAGTACCTTGACGACTACGTGGTGTTCGCCCGCCGATGAACCCGCGAGTCGTACGATCCCTCGTCTCGGTGAGCGGCCCGCGCGGGTCGACGCGACGAGACCCGCCACCCCGCACCGGCATCTCGAGAAACGGCCGGTACGTCCTTCCGTTGGCAGTGCTCCTGCTGCTGGTCACCATCGCCGCGGCGGTCAGCGTGGGCTCGGCCGATCTGCCGATCGGCAGCGTTCTGCGCGCGGTGGCCAGCCATGTGGGCCTCCCGGTCCAGCCGCTACCGCCGTTGCCGGACAGCATCGTGTGGGATCTCCGGTTACCCCGGGTGCTGTTGGCCGCGTTGGTCGGTGCCGGTCTGGCGGTGTGTGGGGCGGTGCTACAGGCGCTCACGCGCAACCCGCTGGCCGACCCGTTCCTGCTCGGTGTCTCGTCCGGCGCCTCCACCGGAGCGGTGGCGGTGCTGGTACTCGGCATTCGGATCGGCGCCGGCCCGGTCGACCTGACCACCGGCGCGTTCGTCGGCAGCATGGCCGCGTTCGGCGCGGTGCTGCTGCTGGCCGGCCGGCGGCGCGGCGAGCCGACCCGGATCGTTCTCGCCGGGGTGGCCGTCTCGCAGCTCTTCAGCGCGGTGACAAGCCTGATCGTGATCTCCGACGCGCACACTCAGGACACCCGTAGCGTGACGTTCTGGCTGCTCGGCTCGCTGACGGCGGCCTCCTGGGCATCGGTGGCGCTGAGCGCCGTGGTTGTCGGCGTCGGCCTGCTGGTCTGCTGGGCCAGCGCGACGGCGCTGGACGCGTTCGCGTTCGGCACCGATACCGCCCGCTCGCTCGGCTTCTCTCCCGGACGCACCCGGCTGCTGCTGTTCACAGTCACCGCCCTGATGGCTGCCGCGTTGGTCGCGGCGAGCGGTGCGATCGGTTTCGTCGGGCTGACAGTGCCGCACGCCGTACGGTTCCTGTTCGGCTCCGGGCATCGGACGTTGCTGCCCGCCTGCGCGGTGATCGGCGCGATCTTCCTGATCTGGGCGGACACCGTGGCGCGGACCGTCTTCTCACCACAGGAGCTGCCGGTGGGCGTGCTCACCGCGCTGCTCGGGGTGCCGGTGTTCGCGCTGGTCATGCGACGCCGGACGGGTACGCCGTGATCGCGGCGGGCGCTGCCGGTCGGGGAGTGGGCGACAGTGGTCGGGCGACCGGCGGTGACCAGTACCCGGCGGGAGCGTTGCCGGCGCGGCTGGACGCGGACGGGATCGGATGGGGCGTGGCCGGCGTGCGGATCCTTGCCGGGGTGGCGCTCACCGCCGAACCGGGCGCCACGGTCGGGCTGCTCGGGCCGAACGGCTCCGGCAAGTCGAGCCTGCTGCGACTACTTGCCGGTCTGACCCGGCCGGAGTCGGGGCGGGTGCTGCTCGACGACGTCGCGGTGGACGCGGTACCCCGGCGTGCGCTGGCTCGGCGGATCGCGGTGGTCACCCAACAGGTGGCCACCGACGTGGAGATGTCCGCACTGGAGGTGGTCCTGCTGGGCCGGACCCCGTACCGGCCACGCCTCGCCGGGGTCGGGGCCGCGGATGTGGACCTGGCGCGGCGCGCGCTCGCCGAGGCGGGCCTGGCCGGGTTCGAGCAGCGGCGCTGGTCCAGCCTCTCCGGTGGTGAGCGGCAGCGGGTGGACCTGGCCCGCGCTCTGGTGCAGGAACCGGATCTGCTGCTGCTCGACGAGCCGACAAACCACCTGGACATCCGGCATCAGCTGGAGTTGCTGCGATTCCTCGCGGAGTCGGCCAGCACCGTCGTGGTGACCCTGCATGATCTCAATCTGGCCGCGCAGTACTGCGATCGGCTGGTGCTGCTGCACGGTGGACGAGTGGTCGCGGCGGGTACGCCCGTCGAGGTTCTCACCACCGGCCGGATCGAGCAGGTGTATCAGGTGCGGACGGACGTTGCCATCACCGCTGACGGCCGGCCCCGGATCTGGTACCGCAGCCAGGCGACGTAGGCGCCGACGGAGCGCGGGCCGAGCCGCCGCGGCACACAGATCCGTACTTCACACGCGAGGATGTCCGAACACTGTTTGGTCCGCACTGTGGCAAGGGTGGGGAGCGCGTTGCCGTGTCCGCCCTCGGCAGCCGTGCGGTCGGGGACCGAGGAGAGACGACAATGGACAGTACGTTGAGCGACATCCTGGACGCGGCGGCGCGCGGCCACTTCCCACCGCCTGACGGCGGGACGACAGTGGTGTCGCAGCCGAGCCGCCGCGACGCCGGAGTCATCGCCTTCACCGGACACTCGGTGGTGTTCACCGACGAAGATCCCCAGTGGGTACGTCGTACGCTGGCCACTCTTGACTGTGACTCCCTGGCGGCCACGATGAATCCGCGCTTTCTGGGTGCGCTGCTCGACCGCACCCGGCGGTCCATGGACACGATCGACCTGCTGACCGTCGCGAGTTGCCTAACCGGGCCGCCCCCGCTGCGGCTGACCGAGCTCGCGGACGGCGATCATCCCCGCGAGGTCAGGGCCCGTCGGCGCCGTGACGACGTCCGCGTCTGGGCCGCCCAGGGCGGGGTGGTCGTGCTCGGCCGGGGGGTGGCCGGCCGGTGGGAGACGGCGATAGAGGTCGACGACGAGCGTCGCCACCGGGGCCTGGGGCGGGCGCTGGCGACGGCCGCCCGACATCTGGTGCCCGACGGTCAGCCGGTCTGGGCCCAGCAGGCCGCCGGCAACGCGCGCAGCGTGCGCGCCTTCCAGGCGGCAGGGTTCCGGCCGGTGGGCGCTGAGGCGCTCCTTCTCCGGACGTAGGCGCTGTGCCGGACGAGCCGGTCGTACCACTGTGGGCCGAACCGTGATCGGCGGGACGTTTCCGCGATCACGCCCGGGGGCATCTCGGCGGGTGAAGGGCAGCCGCCCGCCCCCCTGATCGAGGAGAACAACATGTCGGCCCAGGCAGTTCTGTACGTCATCGCCGTCATCCTGATCGTGCTCGCCGCCCTGCCGCTGCCCACGAGGGGTGTCTCGCTCGCGCTTCTGGGTGCCGCCTGCGCCCTGCTCGCCTACGCCTGGCCGGTGATCACCGCGTGACCTTTCCGTGAGTCATCGTTGGTGCGGTCGGTGGCCGGCAGCCTGAGCACGATCGGGCTGCCGGCCACTGACCGTGAGTCTGTCGCTCGCACGGAGCCTGCTTGCTGAGTTTGTTTCACAAGCGTAGGAAGAACACCACCCGTCGATCTGCCGTCCAGCGTCGAAGGAGATGCGTGTGACCACCTCCAGAGGGCTCCGTCTCGCCGTGTCCGTGCTGGTGACAGCGGGCGCTGTCCTGCTCGGCACGGCAGCCCCCGCCGCACCGCCACGGGCCCCCGCTCCGGTCGGGCAGCCGTCCTGCGACCCGATCGACCCGACCGCCTGTCTGCTGCCGTTCCCGAACGACCATTTCACGGTGCCGGACCGGAGCAGCCCCACCGGCAAGCGGGTGCGGTTCGCCGCCGCCGCGATGCCCGCCAACGTGCAGGGAACCCCGATCGACCCGACGGAGTGGAACCGGCAGGACGGGTTCAGTCCCGGCTCGCCGATCCTGGTGCGGGTACCCGGCCTCGACGCCGCGGCGACCGGGATCGCCCCGGTCACCGACATCGGCCGCTCGCTGGCGCCGGACGCGCCGATCGTGCTGCTCAACACCCGGACCGGTGAGCGCACACCGTACTGGGCCGAGCTGGACGCGCACGCCACCGGTCAGCCCGACCGGCAGCTGCTGATCATCCGGCCGGCGGTGGCGCTGACCGAGGGCACCCGCTACGTCGTGGGGCTGCGCGGCCTACGGGACGGCAACCGGGCGTTGATCCCGGCACCGAAGGCGTTCACCGCGTACCTGACCGGTGCCGGCCGCAAGCAGCGGGACGCTCGGGGGCCGCAGGTGAGGCGCATCGTCACCGACCTGGTTCGGACCGGCGTCGAACGGCACAGCCTCTACCTGGCCTGGGACTTCACGGTGGCCAGCCGGCACGGGCTGACCGGCCGGATGCTGGCGGTCCGGGACGACGCGTTCGCCGACCTCGGCCGGGCCGCGCCGTCGGTCACCGTCACCCAGGTGACCGACTATGCGCCGGAGCAGGATCCGCTGATCGCTCGGCAGGTGACCGGCACCATCGGCGTTCCGTCCTATCTGACCGGCGACGGCGGGCCCGGCTCCCGGCTGCACTACGGCCCGGCCGGCGGCGCCGGGACGCCGCCCACGCCGAACGCCCTGCCCACGCCGTCCGGGGCGACCGTGGCGGCGGACTTCGTCTGCAACATCCCGCGCAGTGCCTCGGCCGCGCGGCCGGCGCACCTCTCGCTCTACGGCCACGGGCTGCTCGGCCGACCGACCGAGATCAACGCCGGCAACGTCAAGACGATGTCGAACACCCACAACTTCACCTTCTGCGCCACCAGTTGGATCGGCATGGCCGCCGCCGACGTCCCCTTCGTGGCCGGCGCCTTCACCGACCTCAGCGTCTTCCCCGCGGTGGCGGACCGGTTGCAGCAGAGCTTCCTGAACTTCCTCTTCCTGGGCCGCGCGATGATCCACCCGGACGGGTTCGCCGCCCACCCGGCGTTCCGGGACGCCACCGCACGGCCGCTGATCAACCGCGCCGGTGGGCTGCACTACGACGGCAACAGCCAGGGCGGCATCAACGGAGGCGCGCTCACCGCCATCGCCCAGGACTGGACCCGATCGGTGCTCGGCGTACCGGCGATGAACTACTCCACGCTGCTGCAACGCAGCGTCGACTTCGCGCCGTTCCAGAGCGTGCTCGACGGCTACTACCCGGACACTGTCGACCAACAACTGATCCTCGCGCTGCTGCAGATGTTGTGGGACCGGTCCGAGGCCAACGGGTACGCCCAGCACATGACCGACCGGCCACTACCGCGCACCCCGGCGCACCAGGTGCTGATGCACGTGGCCTTCGGCGACCACCAGGTCTCGCCCGCCGCCGCCGAGGTGCAGGCACGCACCATCGGCGCGCGCCTGCACACCCCCGCGCTCGCCGACGGCTGGTCACTGGACGTGCGCCCGTACTGGGGCATCACACCGATCCGCCGCTACCCGTACGCCGGCTCGGCGATCGTGATCTGGAACAGCGGCGCGGCCCACGCGCCACCGCCGACCAACCTCGCGCCGGTCGGACCGGAGTTCGGCGACGATCCGCACGAGTTCCCCCGCGCACAGGCCGGAGCCCAGAAGCAGAAGGCGGTCTTCCTGCTCACCGGCAAGGTCGTCGACGTCTGCGCGCGGACACCCTGCCCGTGACGCCGGGCCCGCCGGGACGACCATCCCGGCGGGCCGGCGCGCGCTACGACAGTGGCGTCATCCCCATGAGCAGAGCCTTGAGTACGCGATCGACGTACTCGTGAGTCAACGGCTCCTGGGTGATGAGGAACCGGAAGTAGAGCGGGCCGGACAGGATCGCCATGGCCACGTCCAGGTCGAAGTCGGGTGAGATCTGCCCCTGCTGCTGGGCGCTGCGCAGCCGGGCCACGGTCCGGTCCGCCTGCGGGCGGATGAAGCGTTCGTTGAGCGCCGCGGCGACCATCGGATCGTGCTGGGCCTCGCCGACCAGGGCCCGGTAGAGGGGGCCCAGTGGCGGCTGGCCCAGGAGGTCGACCGCCGCGTGGATCTGTTGGCGCAGGTCGGCCACGATGTCGCCGGTGTCGGGATAGTCGAGCGCGGGTTCGCCGGAGGTGAGCACCGCGTCCAGGAACAGCGAGCCCTTGGAAGGCCAGCGCCGGTAGATCGTGTGCTTGCCGACGCCGGAGCGGGCCGCGACCCCCTCGATGCTGAGTTTGGCGTAACCGACCTCCTGCGCCAGCTCCAGCGTCGTACGCATGATCGCCTTGGTCCGGTCGGCGGCAGTGGTGCGGCGGTCGTCGCTCATGCCGTCACTGTAACGGCACGGCACGTGCCGTTGACAATGTGCGGATGCGTGAACAGACTGAGCGCGATCCACCTAACGGCACGGCACGTGCCGTTCCACTGTTTGACGCCGGGGTCATCGCGCACGCCTTGACACGCGGCCGCCGCCTCCCCGGCTCCACGCGAGCCGCGGACACCTGACCGACCGAAGGGGAAGAACCGTGACCGAGACGCTGAGCCGGAACGCCGACAGCGACCTGCGCCCCCCGTCTGGGCAGAGGTCGCCCAGCCGGCGGTTCGACGTCGACCGCTGGCAGCGGCGATTCGACGAACTGCGCCACACCCACCACGTCCCCGGCGCGAGTCTGGCCGTGCTGCTCGACGGGGAGGTCCACGAGCTGGCAAGTGGCGTGCTGCACCGCGGCACCGGAGTGGCGGTCACCCCGGACTCGGTATTCCTGTCCGGCTCGATCGCGAAGGTCTACACCGCAACGCTCATCATGCGACTCGCCGACGAGGGGAAGCTGGACCTGCACGCGCCGGTGGTGGACGTGCTGCCGGAGTTCGCCACCCCGGATCCCGAGGCGACCAGGACGATCACCATCCGCCAGTTGTTGTCCCACACCGGCGGCGTGACCAACGACTTCAACTTCGACGGCGGTCGGGGTGACGACTGCCTCGCCCGATACGTCAGCGCCGCCCGACGGGTGGCGCTGGACTGCCCGCCCGGCACGGCCATCTCGTACGGCGGGCTCGGTTACATCGTCCTGGGCCGCGTCATTGAGAAGCTCACCGGCCTCACCTGGGACCAGGCGCTCAAGAGCATCCTGTTCGAGCCGCTCGGCCTGGAACGCTCGATGACGCTGCCGGAGGAGGCCCTGCGCTTCCGCGCCGCCATGAGCCACCTGGGCGAGGCGGGCAGTTATCCCGACCCGGCTCCGTCCTGGGATCTGATGCCCCGCTCCATGGGTCCGGCGGGCCGGGTCATCGTCTCCGCCGGCGACATGGCCCGCTTCGCCCGGATGCACCTCGACGGCGGCCTCGCGCCCGACGGCACCCGGGTGCTGTCCAGCGATGCTGCCGCCGCCATGCGAGACCGAGCGGTCGACGTACCCGACAAGTGGACGGTGAGCGCCGACGGGTGGGGTCTGGGTTGGACGCTCTACGACTGGGACGGCGTCCCCGGCTACGGCCACGACGGCGCGGCCATCGGTCAGTACGCCTACCTGCGTGTCGTCCCGCACGCGAACCTCGCCCTGGTCCTGATGACCAACGGCGGCGCCGCCCGACTGCTCTACGCCGACCTGTTCCGCGACCTGCTCGCCGAACTCGCCGACGTCACAATGCCCGCGCCGTTCGCCCCGGCCCCCGTGCCACAGGCGATCGACCTCGAACCGCTGCTCGGCACGTACCGGCGCGAGGGCGTCGTCCTCACCGTCTCGCGCGGCGACGACGGCTCGCCGCACCTGCGGTACGAATTCGTCGACGACATGGCGGACATGTCACCGCCCCTGGAGATGGACCTGGAACCGGTCACCGCAACGGTCTTCGCCGCCTCCGGCGCGGGACCGTCCTTCAGCGAGGACTACATGCCTGTGGTCTTCGCGACCCTCACCAACGGCACTCAGGTCTGTTACGTGGGCATGCGCGCCACGCCCAAGGTCGCCTGAACGCCCGGCGGGGGGGGGGGGGGGGGCGCGCCCCCCCCGCGGGGACCGAGAAAAGCCCACGAGTAAGACAACCCCCGCAGGAACCAAAAGTAAAGGAAAAAGACAACACAAAAAAACAAAA